>JAFUOX010000049.1 GCA_017481725.1 Kiritimatiellia bacterium
GTATGTTTTCATGAAATTTTTAGAATATACTGCATTCATAGTATCCCATTATCTCATAGTGTCATCATTTTTGAAATATGGGCATTGAACTTATTTTTTTCATTTTTCTTTTCGGTGTCTTTTATTTTGACACATTGCGCCAATTTGTTTTTGCTAAAACAATTCTTGTTTTTACAATCATATATATGGTATTATATTTACTCACATATAAACAAGGAGCTTTTACTATGGCAACAGCAATCGTAGGTGCAAATTGGGGTGATGAAGGCAAAGGTAAAATGACTGACCTTCTTGCTCGTGATGCAGATATTATCGTACGCTTTCAAGGTGGCAACAACGCAGGCCACACAATTATAAATGATAAGGGCAGATTTGCTCTTCATCTACTTCCTTCTGGTGTGTTCAATCCAAATGTTGTTAATGTTATTGGTACTGGTGTAGCACTTAACATTCGTGCATTTAAAAAGGAGCTTGATGAACTAATTGAGGCTGGTATTGAGCCTAACATCATCGTTTCTGACCGTGCTCAGGTGCTTCTAGACATACACAAGCAGCTTGATGCTCTTGAGGAGCAGCGTCTAGGCAAGGCAGGCTTTGGTTCTACAAAATCTGGCATTGCTCCATTCTACTCTGATAAGTATTCAAAGATTGGCTTCCAGGTTTGCGAGCTATTCCACTTAGATCAGATGGATCAGCGCATCCAGCTATTTTGTGATCGCAAAAACCCACTTCTAACGAGTGTTTATAATCAGCCAGCACTTGACCCTGCCGCAATCAAGGCAGAGCTTGCTGAATTAGCTGAGATTATTCGCCCATTCGCTCGTGACACTGGCGATTTCTTCAATAAGGCAATTAAAGAAGGCAAACGCATCCTTCTTGAAGGTCAGCTTGGTTCACTA
This sequence comes from Kiritimatiellia bacterium, assembly GCA_017481725.1. GTDB lineage: Bacteria > Verrucomicrobiota > Kiritimatiellia > RFP12 > UBA3636 > RGIG990. The sequence goes on from JAFUOX010000049.1 coordinate 900, forward strand.
AAGGATACAGACCATGGCATCTACCCAATGGTTACATCCTCTTCACCATTAGCAGGCTTTGCTTCTATTGGTGCTGGTATCCCTCCTTACGAGATTAAAGACATCATCACAGTTGTTAAAGCTTACTCTAGTGCTGTTGGTGCTGGTCCTTTTGTTTCAGAAATCTTTGGTGACGAGGCTGAGGAGCTACGTAAGCGCGGTGGTGACAAGGGTGAATATGGTGCAACAACAGGCCGCCCTCGTCGCGTAGGTTGGTTTGATGTTCCTGCAACACGCTATGGCTGCCAGCTACAGGGTGCAACAGAGGTTGCTCTAACAATCGCTGATGCTCTAGGTTACCTAGATGAAATTCCTGTATGCGTTGCTTACGAAATTGATGGCAAGCGCATTGACTACTTCCCTGCTACTCCATATCTATACAAGGCAAAGCCAATTATCGAGAAGCTTCCAGGCTGGAAGTGCGATATTCGCGGTGCAACAGATTGGGATGCACTACCTCAGCAGGTTCGCGATTACGTTAAGTTCATTGAGAAGAGCATTGGTGTTCCTATCACATTCTTCTCAACTGGACCAGACCGTAAGGATATCATTCGCTTAGGTAAGCGCGCATAAGCTAGCCTTTAAATAAGGCAACAACTAAGTCCAAAGCTTGGGCTTTTTATATGGGGCGCTGTCTAGTAATTGCTATGGCGACGCCCCTTTCAATTTCAAAACAACAAAGATAGACATACCTATGATAGATCGTTACACAAGAAAAGAAATGGCTGCCCTATGGTCAAGCCAGCATAAGTTTGAGGTTTGGTTAAAGGTTGAGCTTGCTGCAACAGAGGCTTGGGAAAAGCTTGGCGTTGTACCAGCAGGGACAACAGAAAGAATGCGTGCTAATGCTAGCTTTACTGTTCAGCGCATTGATGAAATTGAAGCATCTACTCATCACGATGTCGTTGCTTTCACACGCTGTGTTGCAGAGAGCCTAGGCGAGGACTCAAAGTGGCTCCACTATGGTTTAACATCAACCGACGTTGTAGATACAGCTGCAGCCGTAAATATCCACGAAGCCTGCGGCATGCTAATTGAGGGGACAAAGAAGCTAATCGCAACCCTCGCTGAGCAAGCAAAGAAATATCAGGACACACCAGTAATGGGTCGCACACATGGTGTACATGCTGAGCCAACAACCTTTGGTATGAAGTTCCTACTTTGGCATGAGGACATGAAGCGCTGTCTAACAAGACTTGAGGCAGCTTCAGAAACAATGCGTGTAGGAAAGCTTTCTGGTGCCGTTGGCAACTACGGCAATATTGATCCATTCGTAGAGAAATATGTTTGCGAAAAGCTTGGCATCAACCCATCTCCTATTTCTACACAGGTGCTTCAGCGTGATCGCCATGCAGAGCTAATGTGTGCTATCGCAATCACAGGTTCTTGCATTGAGAAGATTGCTACAGAAATTCGCCACTGTCAGCGTACTGAGCTACGCGAGGTTGAAGAGCCTTTCGCAAAGGGTCAAAAGGGATCCTCTACAATGCCACACAAGCGCAACCCTGTGAAGAGCGAAAACCTATGTGGTCTTTCACGTGTATTGCGCGGTTATGCTGTTACAGCAATGGAGAATGTGGCATTGTGGCATGAACGAGATATTTCACACTCATCTGCTGAGCGCATTATCATTGCTGATGCAACAACTCTACTTGACTACATGCTAGAGCGCATTAACTTCATCGTAGGTGGCTTACTTATCTACCCAGAGAATATGAAGCGCTCAATGGATATGAGTCATGGTCTTGTATATTCTCAACAGGTAATGCTTGCACTTGTTGCTGCTGGTATGCTACGTGAAAAAGCATACGATCTTGTGCAGCGCCTCGCTATGCAGGCTTGGGCAGAAAACAAAGACTACCCTGAGCTTCTCAAGGCAGAGCCAGAAGTTGTCGCTCATCTATCAGCAGATGCAATTGACTTGCTCTGCAAACCAGAAAATAGCTTCAAAAACATCCCTCAAGTTTTTGACCGCTGCCTAAATAATTAATGAATAATGAATAATGAATAATGAATAAGCAATAAGCAATAGGCAATAAGCAATAATGAATAAGCAATAGAAAAAAACGTGTGCCTGTTTCAGAAGCAAGCACACGTTTTTTTATACAATTGATGCTGGTAGAATTAACAATTCAGTATCGTTACTATACTAAGTAGCATTCAAGACTTCAATAGCTGCATTTACAACAACCCGAAGCAATATAAACACGAAAAATGTTATAAACCATAATATAAATAGAAAAAAATTGAACAACAGCCCTTCCCCATTTAAGCTTTAGTAATGAGATAATCCATCCAATAATAGAAATAACTGGTGCTACAAAAAAAACAGCTAACGTTACTAACTCGAAATATATTGTTGTTGAATATGAAAAGGAAAACGATACAAACAACAATATAGTTACTAATAAAAGTATAAAAAATGTTCCATGCCAAGTATCAAATATAAATTTTTTCATAGCAAAAAATTCCTTGCTAGACATTATTTTAAGGCATATTACAGAAACATGCTAAAAGCCATGAGTTATCTGTTCCTTTTATTATTCTGTTGGTCCGAGCTGTAAGTCTGGAGTAAATTTGAGTTCATCGCTATCAAGCTTTTCTAGCTCAAATACAATGATTTCATTTACTCCTTTCTTTAATATAGGAGCTGGAACATACAAGGTTTCTGTTGGTCCAATATTCCAATATCTACCCAAATTAAAGCCATTCACCCAAACAACACCCTTTGTTCCTGGACGCAAGATGAAGCAATCAGCCACCTCATCAAGCACTAGATCTGCTTTATGGAATGTGGCTGCTTTATCTTCAAAAGCACCAAACTCTAAGCCATCAAGTGATGACATTGGGAGCATATTATACTCCCAATCTCGCTGATGCTGAAGCTCAATAGCAACACAGCCTTGAATGCCCTTTAGATCTTTACCTATGCGTGGTCCATAATTGATATGACCGCAATTCTCAACCAAGATATCAAGTCTTGCACCCTCAGGACCAAAATCCGGTAGAACAACACCATTCTCGTGAGACTGAGTGGAGTTTCTAGCTCCAATGAACTCCCCATTCACCCAAACAAGAGCATAGTCATTCACTTTATGCAGACGCAACGTTTCTGGCCATCCCTTGCCAGGAATGATTGGCATTGGACCTTCTAGCTTCTTTGTATAATGGATAAAGCCAAAGCTTTCACCTAGCTGCTCCATCGTTGGTGGATTTCTAGCTTTACCAGACTGTGAAGCGATATTCTTTAAATTACTTAGTAATGAGGCACTTTGTGTGAATTTAATAGGCTTTGGGCAAAGCTTCTTGCCCTTCTCTATTGGTTTAATGCGTGGATTATTTGTATATTTAGCAATCACCTTTTGACACTCATAGAACTTCTCTGTTGGGTCACCACATTCATTAATTGGAGCCCCATAATCATAGCTTGTAATTGCAGGAGCATACATATTTTCAAAATCGCCATTTGCTCCATTAGTAAAGCCAAAATTTGTTCCTCCATGAAGCATATAGAAGTTTACATTTGCTCCTGCAGCAAGCATTTTGTCTAGCTCATAAGCAACACCGCCCTCATTCATTCCAGGGTCTCTTGTATGATGCTTTTCTCCCCAATGATCAAACCAGCCATTCCAAAATTCCATGCAGAACTTTGGTGAATTTGGTCTAAATGCTTCAACATTCTCCCAAGCACGCTCAGAGCCACGTCCAAAATTAACTGTCACCATTGCCTCAGGGATTGTTCCTCCAAGAAGGAAATGTCCATAATCGCCATCGCTTGTAAATAGAGGAATTTCAATGCCTGCATCAAGCATAATCTTACGCAAATACTGGAGATATTCCTTATCATTTGCATAGGAGCCATATTCATTCTCAATCTGCATCAAGATAATTGGACCACCTGCTGTATATTGCAAGCGAGCAAGCTTTGGAAGAAGCACATCAAAATAGTTTTTAACTGCGGCCAAATAAGGCTCATTCATACAGCGTAGCTCAATACCTGGCTCAACCATTAACCAACCAGGAATACCACCTGCATCCCATTCAGAGCATATATAAGGACCTGGGCGAACAATCATCAACAATCCATGCTCATGAACCTTTTTTATATATGCTTCAATATCTAGCATACCCGAAAAATCAAACTCTCCCTTATGCAATTCATGAAGATTCCATGGCACATACGTTTCTATGCAATTAACACCCATAGCAACTGCCTTATCTAGGCGGTCGTCCCATAAATCTGGATGAATACGAAAATAATGCATAGCACCGGAAATAATTCGTGTTGGCTTACCATCCACTAATATTTTATCCTCGCGGATTTCTACTGTGCTCATATCTGTTTCCCTTATTTTGTTTTAATAAGTTACTCTTACACCATGCCACAAATGGCATTGTTTACCACCACTACAGGCTATTATTCTTTATTCCACTTTTCTTTTGCCTCTTCAAAGCCACCAAGATTATACATATTGGTGTAGCCGAGACCTGACAGTATTTCCATAGCTACACCAACCCTGCGCCCACTTCGGCAATACATGTAAATAGGCGTTGATTTATCTGGCACAACCTCAGCAATATTATTTCCAATAATATCGTGTGAGATATTTACTGCGCCCACAATATGCCCAGAAGCAAATTCTTCTGGAGTGCGAACGTCAATTAAAACTCCATTTTTGTCTAACATAACATCCTCCTTACTGAAATTGCAGCCAACACAAAAGCAAACAATGAATAAGCCTATAGCAAAAATTTTCTTCATAGCACACACTTAAACTATTTATAAAATATATACCCTTGACAGGTTAGGCTATGCTTTCTTCCAGCATCGATTTTTATTGTTGGTGGATCAAGTATATACAAAGATTTAACAACCAATGCTATATTGTCTGATATTTCCCATAGAGCATCACTATCTGATATGCCAGCAGTTGGGCGATAGCTATACGATACTATCGCGGTATCTGTTTGAGAGTCCTTTTCTTCTGAAATACTCTCAAGTAGCTTATCAACAAATTTTGTTACATCATACTCTACACATTCTGAATCATTTCTAGCATTACTTTCTAGCTTAATAAAATATTTGCCATCCTTATAGAAAAATTCTTGTTTATCTGCATCTGACCTTTCCCATGAAGATGTATAATAAAATCTAATATAGGAATAACCACTACATGAAAAGGCGGTAGATTCATCATCATAGCTTGACGCACAATAAATTTCTGTATTAACACTTACATAAGTATTGTCAATGTTCAAAACTGTTAACAAATCTGTAACACCATTATTCTTATCCTTTGAATAAGATAAAACTGCCTTATTTACATCAAAATAGTCGATTAAAACCTTAGAACTAGGGTCTCCGCAATAATACCGAAGCATTTTCCAGCTTCCTTTTATGATTTTTGTATCCTCATCGCTAAGCTCAAGCTTTTCTGGTATAACGAGCTTTCCATCCTGCAATAATGAATTTTTAACGAGAATTTTTTCTACCCTATCATTTTGATTTTTTACAGACATATCAATAATATTTATAGGGCTAATAGAAAAAACAATGGCAGCCACTGCAATTACAAGCCAAATAGACTTTAAAGATTTGTTTCTAGCTGTGATATATAAGCCATAAATACCTATTGCTAATGTGACCATCCCTGCCATGCGTAATGGTGTTAAGCCATAAGCATTATATCGTATAACTATGCCAGTAATCTGTGCAATCACTATTGGAATTATTGGAATCCAACACCAACGCAATAGGAAGGACAATGGTTTAGATAAATTACCCTTAATTGCAGCATACATAAATAAATATACAAGTATGCAAATGGAAGCAAAAATATTTAACCTATTGGATGGCATATCAAGCGTTAGAATTATCTTCCCAACATAAATGCAGAGAATCGCCAATAATAACACACAAGGAATTGCCAAAAATGTAAAAAGCTTAACATATAACTTTGGTCTTTGAACTAAATTGTCTTCTCGAGGAATACGAGAAAGAATCATCATAGGAATCAACCCGATCCAAGAATAAGCTGCAACAATAGAATATGGCCTTTCTTCTATAGGCATAATCAAAGAATCAAAAGCAACAAGGCAAACCATTACTCCAAGAAACAGAACCAAAACAGACAAAAAGGAATATGAATCAGCCCATAATAGCTCCATATAAATTGTATCAATATTTTCTTTTTTACATAACAGCCACACACACATTGAAAACATCGCTATCATAGTACCGATATAAAAAGCCATTATAAAATAGTCATTATAACTAAAATAATGCTTCAATAACTGCCACATAACTATCGACGAAACTACACCTAGCACAACGGGGATAGCCTGTAAATATGCGTTCTTTTTTACTTTTCGCTCAATTATGAGGGTTGCTAAAACAGAGACAAATATTCCATAAAACAAACCTCCTTCAAAATACACTTTTGAAAGCCTATTATTTATATTGATTTCTAATGCTACTGCTAAAATAGCAATCAAAATATATGTAATTGGAAATCTTTTAAAGCCGTCAAGCAGCAAGCGGGAGCTATCTTTAATAAAGCTAACAATTTTCATTTATACTTCTCCTTGTTGGTAAAATAAAACGATAATCAATCATTACCAACAATATAGCAAATCATATCGAATCAATGCAAACAAAAAAGGCATAGCCGTAAGTAAAGCCATGCCCTTTTTGTTTTATTTATGTTAATAAAATTTATTAACGATTATAGCTTGTCGTTTGAACCAAGAACATTGATAATCTTGTGCTTGTAGAGCTTCTCCATATTGTCTCTAGCAGGACCAAGATACTTACGTGGATCAAACTCAGCTGGCTTCTCAACAAATGTCTTGCGGATAGCAGCAGTCATAGCCAAACGAGAGTCAGAGTCAATATTGATCTTGCAAACTGCAGACTTTGCAGACTCACGCAACCACTCCTCTGGGATACCGATAGCAGCCTTTAGAGCACCACCGAACTTGTTGATTGTCTCAACCTCCTCCTCTGGAACAGAAGAAGAACCGTGAAGAACGATTGGGAAACCAGGAAGCTTCTCTTCTACAGCCTTCAAAACGTTGAAAGCTAGTGGAGGAGGAACCATCTTGCCTGTCTCTGGATCGATTGTGCACTGCTCTGGAGTGAACTTATAAGAACCATGAGAAGTACCGATAGAGATAGCTAGAGAATCGCAGCCTGTACGTGTTGCGAAATCAATTACTTCCTCTGGGTCTGTGTATGTGTGGTGATCAGAAGAAACCTCATCCTCAACACCAGCCAAAACGCCTAGCTCACCCTCAACTGTTACGTCAAACTGGTGTGCGTACTCAACAACCTTCTTTGTAAGAGCAACGTTCTCCTCATATGGAAGATGAGAACCGTCAATCATTACAGAAGAGAAACCAGAGTCAATGCAGCTCTTGCATGTTTCGAAAGTATCACCGTGATCAAGGTGAAGAACAATCTGAGGATTCTCGCAGCCTAGCTCCTTAGCATACTCAACAGCACCCTGTGCCATATAGCGAAGAAGTGTTGCGTTAGCATACTGACGTGCACCCTTAGAAACCTGTAGGATAACAGGAGACTTTGTCTCTACAGCTGCCTTGATGATAGCCTGCATCTGCTCCATATTGTTGAAGTTGAAAGCAGGGATAGCGTAACCGCCTTTGATTGCTTTAGCAAACATATCTCTTGTGTTTACCAAGCCTAGTTCTTTGTAATTTACCATAGTAGTATTGTCCTTTCTAATGAAAAGTATTATTTAAAGCCTTTGATAAATGCAATCAGAAACCATCTTGAAAAGTATAAATTGCACCATATCTCAAAAAGAAATTGTTTTTAATTATATCTAAAATTGAACTTTTGTTCAATAGAGAATGAAAGTTTTTTAGCAAAAACGGATTTTTTTTGTAGATTTTACTTTATATATTAAGGGGATAAGAGTAAAATTTTGTGCCAATTTCAATTTTTATAAGGAATTAGTATGCTAACAATAACAATTATTCTCATCATTTGTGGTGTATTTGTACCATTAGCCATAAATAAAAATTCGCACATTGTAAACACATTTGGTGTTGGTTCAATAGTAGGACTATCGGCAAAAACTATTTACCAAACGATAATGAATTATTTAGCCCAAGATGGCATTCTCATTACACCATTCTTCCAAATACCTATAATCATTCTAGGTATTGCTGGAGCATTTCATTCCATCGGCTATCTACGTGGTCACTGGGAGCATAGACGTGGGCTTTATTGGGCACTATATTTCCTTACTATCTTTGGAATGCTCTCTGTAATAGAAAAATTCTGCTCAATGTCTGTTCTTGGCATTCTACTTGCATGGGAAATGATGAGCCTTGCAAGTGCTGGACTTGTTGGTTTTGACACTCATTCAAAGCAAACACAGCGTGCTTTTTGGACCTATTTGCTAGCGTCAAATGCTGGTGCTGCATTTATCATGCTTATGTTTGCGGCAACACCTGACCATCCAATCCTTTGGATTATATTTATGATTATTGGCTTTGGTTTGAAGGTTGGCTTCCCTATTCTTCATGTTTGGCTACCTCAAGCCCACCCTGCAGCCCCCGCACCTGTTTCCGCGATAATGTCTGGAGCCATGTTAAATTTAGGTGTTCTCGGAATAATATTCTTTAGTACTCCTGTTGCAATTTTATATAGCTCACTAATCGGTTACATTTTAGTTTCACTTGGTGTTATCGGTTCTCTTGGAGGCATATTATTTGCCCTAGGTCAAAGAAACATAAAAACACTACTTGCCTTTTCTAGTATTGAAAACATGGGAATTATCTCCATGGCACTAGGTTTATTTTTTATCTCTCGCACAAATATTGCCTATCAAACCACAAGCATATTTGCGATTGCTGGTGCGATTTATCATATAATCAACCATTCTTTGCTAAAGGGAGGTTTATTCCTCTCTGCTGGTTCTATCTACAAGCAAACCGGCACACTCAATATGGAAGAGCTTGGTGGTTTGATGAAGCGAATGCCAATACTTGGACGTTGCTTTGCATTAAATTCTGTAGGCATTTGTGGCATTCCTCCAATGAATGGTTTTATCGGGGAATTTTTAATTTATGTAGCTGCATTTTATGGTGTTATTAATGGGAATAGCTTAATTGCAGCAATTTCTGCAACTATAGCTATCTCTCTTGCCTTTACTGGTGGATTAGCTTGTGCTGCTTTCTCTAAATGCTTTGGTGCTTGTTTTATGGGAGAACCTAGAACAGAAAAAGCAGAAAAAGCAACCGAAGGCTCTGCTTTTATGTCTGCACCTATTGTTGTGCTAACAATTTTAACAATACCTGCAACATTTTTAGCTCCATCAATGTTCATTTGGATAAGCAATTCACTTGAAATACCAACATTTGCTAAAGATGTTAATATTCTTACAAATTTAGTTTGCATAATATTCCTTTTGTATATGGTTATTGGATTTATATATTTCGTACATAACTATATCCTTCCTGGAGGACGAAAAATCAGAAGAGGTCCAACATGGGACTGTGGCTTCGCTAAGCCAACTGCCCGTATGGAATACACTGGCACAGCATTTGCACAGCCTCTTGTTGATTTCTTCTCCCCTTTCCTAAAAAGCATTCGTAAGCTTTCTCGTGTAACAACAAATCTATTCCCTAAATCATCAGAGTATAGTATTGAAACAAAGGATGCAGGCACCAGCCTTTTCTGGGATCCTATCTTCAAGCTTTTCTCTAAGCTCTTTAATAAGCTTCATGGCCTACAATCTGGCTCACTACATTTCTACATATTGGTTATGGTTATTGCTATTTTAGCAATGCTTATTTGGGCTTTCGCATTCTAAGAGAGGAATAATTTTATGAACTGGTTTATTTGTTTTCTTATTTCACTAATTGCGGCACCACTTCTTGTTGGTGTTATAAACAAGATTAAGGCACTATTTGCTGGTCGCCACGGACCACGCCTTCTACAGCTTTACTATGATATATTTAAGCTACTTAAAAAGGATAGAATCCTTAGTAGCACCTCCACCTGCATTATGGAGCTTTGCCCAATCATAAACCTTGGTGCAGTAATTGTTGCAACCGCACTAATGCCTATGGCTGGCTACGAATCCCCTCTTGGCTTTAATGGAGATATAATTCTTTTCTTCTATCTATTTGCACTTGGAAGAATTGCAACAATCTTTGCTGCCCTTGATACAGGGTCTGCCTTTGAAGGCATGGGTGCTTCCCGCGAAGCTCAATTCTCTGCAATTGTAGAAATTATTGTTTTCACAATCATCACCTTCCTAGCTCTAATTTCTGCTGGTGGTTTCTCGCTTGATTTGCTACAACAAATTTCTATCTCAAGCACAGGTGTTGGCTTAGCAATTACACCACTACTTCTAATTGCATTAGCATTTCTAATCGTTCTACTATGCGAAAATTGTCGCGTGCCATTTGATGACCCGGAAACACACCTTGAACTAACAATGATTCATGAGGCGATGATTCTTGACAATGCAGGACCAGACCTAGCAATCATCCACTATGCTGCAGCATTAAAGCTTTGGGCTATGAGTGGTTTTCTTGTTGTTCTTGTGCTTCCTAGCGTTATAGTTAATGGTTTTGTAACTATTTGTTGCTACCTTGTTGGTATAATTTTAGTTGGTATTATTGTTGGCGTAATTGAGTCAATTCTTGCTCGTGCACGCTTTCTTAAGGTCCCACAGCTATTGCTAAGTGCATTTACAATTGCTCTAATTGCAATTCTACTCCTTTCAATTTTTAAGTACTAATTTATATAAAAGAACATAAGCTATGATTACAAATTCAATAGAAATTATTTTAGCAATTATATTGCTTACAGACATAGTGCTAGTTGCATCAAGCCGTCTGTTCCACTGTATTAAAATTACAGCAATTCAAGGTATTGCTGTTGGATTATTACCTCTATTTATATGGGATTGGTCAAATAGCACTCCAACGCTTCAGCTATGGATTACCTCAATAGTAAATGCTGGAATAAAGGGTGTTCTACTACCAATTCTACTTTCTAAGGCAATGCGCCATTCTTCAATCAAGCGTGAGCTAGAGCCATTGGTAAGCTATTCTGCATCCGTATTTATTATCCTAATTATCATCACTGCTTCATTCTATTTCTCACAATTTATGAATGCACCAGCAACAGATATCTGCAGATTTACAACTCCTACAGCACTCTCAACAATTGGTGCTGGCTTATTTATGATTATTGCTCGCAAGAAAGCAATTACACAAGCTCTTGGTTTCTTAATGTTTGAAAATGGCATTTCTATATTCGGCAATGGTATTGGAATAGAATATGGCTTTATTATTGAGCTAGGCATATTGCTTGATGTTCTTGTGCTTGTATTCATTATGGGCATCACAGTATTTAACATTAACCGTGAATTTTCTCATATTGACTCAGATCGCTTAAATCAGCTTGGTGATTATGATCATAGCAAACAGAAGTAGGTGAATTATGCTACTATATCTTTCAGTTATCATTCCATTCATATTTGCACTAGCAATATATTTTTGCAAAAATAGAGATAGTCTTGCTCGAAAGCTTATCCTTATAGCAGCAGCTCTACATGCTCTTTGTGTTATCCTAATATCATGCTTTAAGAATAATGGAAAGCTAGTTATTGAAAGCACAATAGAAAATCCAACTCTATTAGGTACCGATACCATCAGTTGGGTAATACTTGCTATTACTTCCGTACTTTTCCTCTTCTGCACAATTCATTCTATTGCATGGATTCCTGTAGCAAATAAGCTAGAGGCAGGTGAAGGGCATTCAAAGCCAATGTCTCTAAATGTATTCTACTGCTTTATGGCGGCATTTCTTGGATCAATGTCATTAGTTATTCTATCTCAAAACCTAGCATTAACTTGGGTTGCTATTGAAGCCACAACACTTGTTAGTGCTCCACTAATTTGCTTCCATCGCACAAAAGCAAGCCTTGAGGCAATGTGGAAATACCTTCTTATTTGCTCTGTCGGTATCGGCATAGCTCTATTCGGCACAATGCTATTAGTTCATTCTATCGTTGGTGCCGCACATGGGGACCCAATATTAAACCTAGCATATTTGCGTGAGGCAAGCTTTAACGCAGGATGGTTTAAGGCAGCATTTATTCTTGCATTTGCAGGCTACGGCACAAAAATGGGTCTTGCACCATTCCACACATGGTTGCCAGATGCACATAGCGAGGCTCCAGCAATGGTTTCTGCTCTACTCTCTGGCTCACTATTAAATTGCTCATTTATCGCAATCTACCGTTTTACTGAACTAGTACCTGTTGAAATTGCCAGCTTCTGCCAAAATCTAATGTTTGCAATTGGTATTTTATCTGTTGCCGTTGCAGGTGTGTTCATTGTTAAACAGAATGATTTTAAGCGCATGCTAGCATATTCAAGCGTTGAGCACATGGGCTTAATTTTAATTATGACTGCAATAGTTCTTTTGAGCGGAGAAGAAAAGAAGCTATTATTACCAATATTGTTTATCCACTTGTTTGCTCATTCAATGACAAAAATGACTCTATTCCTAACTGCTGGTAATATTCTTCTAGCATACGGAACTCGTGCAATTACAGCAGTTCGTGGTTTATACAAAACAATGCCTACTACTGGCAAAATTTGGTTTCTTGGAATCTTTTTGATTACAGCATGCCCACCTTCACTTATCTTTTATCCTGAGTTTTACCTTGTTATGACTGCACCTATATTTGTAGCAATTACAACACTCATCCTTCTTTTCATTGTATTTGCAGGAATGATGAATGTAGGTATTCGCATGACAAATGGCATTCCTGGAGATATTGAAGGATCTATTACAGAACCTCACAAGCTTCCAAGAGGTGTTATTGCAACACCAGCAATAGCAATGCTATTCCTTGCGATTGTAAGCATTCTTGCCTTCTTCATGAACTTCTTTGCATAACCTTGTAGCACTGCACTTTTGGAGAATTTAAAATGAGCAATTCATTTATCGAAGTAAAAAATGCCACTGCTACTAAATTAGCAGACATACCTCTTTTAAGCTATGACGCATTTAAAAACGCCCTAATAGATACAACAAAGGACGATGCACGCCATATCTTGTCTTTATTTGCTAAGCAGAACCCAATTTCAGCTGAAACACAATTTAATCTATATGCAGTAATTGGAGACAAAGCTAAGCACTCATTACTTGTTACCTCAACTGGTATAGGCTATGAATATCCATCATTATCAAACGATTTGAGTGAAGTAAGCTGGTTTGAGCGCGAAATCGCAGAGCAATACGGCATTGTTCCTCAAGGTCATCCATGGCTAAAGCCTATCCGTTTTCACCGATCTTGGCATATAGGACACGATGCTTGGAACAGAAACGAAAATGATTCAATTGACCCATGCGTAACTGATTACTTCACCATGGATGGAGAAGAGACCCACGAGGTAGCTGTGGGTCCTGTTCATGCAGGCGTTATCGAGCCAGGCCATTTCCGCTTCCAATGTATGGGTGAAGACGTATATCACTTGGAGATTTCACTTGGATACCAGCATCGTGGTGTAGAAAAGCTACTTATGAATGGGCCATCTCTTGCTTCACAACACATTCTTGAAACAACTGCTGGTGACACATCTATTGCACATACATTAAATTACACCTCAATTATTGAAGCACTTGCGATTGAGAAAGCAACAGTAGATTCCTCATTCGCTACCTTAAAAGCAGTTCTCCTAGAATTGGAAAGAATAGCAAATCATGTTGGTGATCTCGGTGCACTTGCTGGAGATGTTGCATATCTTCCTACCATGTCATATTGCGGACGTATTCGTGGCGAATACCTTAATATGACAGCAGAGCTAGCTGGCAATCGTTTTGGACGCAATATTCTATTGCCATTTGGCTCTCGACTAGGCATGACTGTGCCACAAGCTGAAAAGATACTTGCTTGGGCAAAAACAGTAAAGGCTGACCTTGATAATGCACTAGAGCTTCTATTTGAAGAGCCATCAGCCTTGGACCGTTTCGAAAACACAGGTATCGTTCCTACAGAAGCAGCAAAAGGTATTGGCTTGACAGGCTCTGCTGGGCGTGCCTCTGGAATAGCTAATGATGCACGCTGCGATTATCCTCTTCCAGCACTTGGCGATTGCTATGCAAAACATGAAGCAATATCCAATCCAACAGGTGACGTACATTCTCGTGCATTAATCCGCTATAAAGAGCTAGAAGCTTCTCACAAGCTTATTTTTGAGCTACTAGAGAAATTCATTGCAAACGGCAAAGCTCTTGAAGCAGCACCAAAATATTTAACCACCCTGCCACAACTAGATACAGATAGCATGGTAATCGCTGTAACAGAGGCATGGCGCGGAGAGCTAATCCATGTCGGCATCACAGATGAAAATGGCAAATTTGCTCGCTACAAGATTGTTGACCCATCCTTCCGCAATTGGTTTGGCTTGGCTTATGCCCTACGCAATGAGCAGATTTCCAACTTCCCTATCTGCAATAAGAGCTTCAATCTTTCCTATTGTGGCACCGATTTGTAATTCCACGGCAAAGCAATTTATTTAATTTGGAGAAAACTTATGTTCAAAGCAATATTAGCACGTATTAAGCAAGGCTACAAAACAGGCAAATTCCCATTAAAAGGAGAGCCAAAGCTTCCGGACAATTTTATGGGGCGCCCAGAAATCGCTGCCGATGCTGGTGAAGCAGATGCAAAAGCTGCAGCAGCAGTTTGCCCTTGCAAAGCAATATCCTATGAAAATGGAAAGCTTTGCTTGGATATGGGCAAATGCATTTTCTGCGGAAAATGTGCCGCTGTCTGCCCAAAAATCAAATTCACAAAGGATTGGCGCTTGGCTGCATTTCGTCGCGAGGATTTAATTATCCGAGCTGGAGACAAAAATCCATTTACAAATCCAACAGAAACAACTGTTCAGCTAACTCCACCAAAGGAGATTGTTAAGCTATACAAAAACTCACTCAAGCTTCGTGAGGTATCTGCTGGAGGCTGTGCAGCCTGTGAGCTAGACTTTAATGTTTTAGGCACATTGGCTTGGGATATGGGCCGCTTTGGTATTAGCGTTGTTGCTTCCCCACGCCATGCGGACGGCATACTTGTCACTGGCCCAATCTCAAAGAATATGGCACTAGCATTGGAGAAAACACACACTGCAATGCCAGAGCCAAATGTAACCATTGCTTGTGGCACATGTGCTATATCTGGAGGCATTTATGCTGATAGTGCAGAAACCTCTCCAGAACTAATGGAGAAGTTTAAGCCAGACCTATTCATACCTGGTTGCCCACCACACCCTGCCACAACCCTTGATGCACTTGTTCGCCTCTGCGGAATATTGAAATAAGTAGCCAAAGCATCTCTCTTAATTTGATGTCAAAGCGAAAACAATAAGCACAATAATTAGTAACAAGAGTCACTTGACAAAGTAAATGCAACGCCTAACGTTAAAAGGAGTTGCATTTATTTTGTTTTTCACAAATTAAAACAATGATACCTTAGTGTCAAAGTGTCGTTAGTCTTATTATGCCAAATTAGGTATATAACTACTAACGACAACTCTTTTTTTACTCAAATGTAATTATAAAATGATACCAGCCTGATTTAGTTGGATTATAATTACTTTTGTCATTTGGTAAAATTTTAAAACGCCACGTTGATGCAAAATCTTTACCTTGAATAATTCCACGAGGTACAGACTTAAATTTAATTTTGGGATTTTGTGTTGTTTCAACACCTAAGTCACTAAAGTTGATCTTTTTAGCTTCTATATTTGAATATTCTTTTTTGTTTACATAGATAGGTTTATCAGTTTCTCCAATAATAGAAATTTTTTCTTCATTCAAAGAAACAATAATTTCTTCTCGATAGTAATATCCTTTTGGAATATGTATACCAACCTCAACTTGATTAGGTTGTAGGATTGTTGTTTCTTGTTTCTGTTTAGAATTACTTTCTTTTTCTTCAGGATTAACTTCTCGCAATAAAACCTTTTCTTTAGTAATTGAAGCTGGATGATAAATAACACGAGGAGGGTCTGCGATTTTTAGTCCAACAAATGTTAGATTTGGTTGAGTATTGAATTTGATTATATACCCAACAGAACTACCATTTACAAGAACATCTGTAATTTTAAATTTTCTAAAACAATTATCACCAGAAAAAGGTATTCTAAACATACATAGGTCATTAACTCTCAAATCTCTGGAGATTAATGTAGTTCCCTTTTTCCACGAATCCCACTTATGGAAACGCCAATGATTGCATTGCGTGCAATCTGGTTTACGCCCTAGACCTCTAAGTTGGACATTAGCACAAATTTTCCCTTTGAAGCAATAGAGTTTGTTGTCTTCTTTAAAATCAGAAGACTCAAAAACTATTTCTACAGAATATGCAGATGTTGCTGCAATTTGTCCTACTATAAGGTCATTAGAATCAATTTTTGTAGATTCTTTTCCCCAACGTAATCCGACTATGCAAACCTCTGGCTCTCTCTTTGAGTCCCATTCTCCTTTGTAATATGCTCCTAATTGAGTATTTAAATTTGAATCATCATTTCTAACTGCTTTTTTACCTGCTCTCCATTCTGTATTTGCTTCAAGAAAAGAGTAACAAAACAACGTAATTATTAAAAATAGAATTCTTTTGAACATAATTCTCCCAACATGCTATAATTTATTTTGTTAAAATATTTTTTTTACATATATATTTACGTAACGAAAAGTAAAAATTTGACATTTTTTTTATAACTAACGAATAAGAGTTTTCCCTACCTGTAAAAACACCATGAACAGCCTAGAACTATTGGTTACAATGTACACCCCATGAGCCTATCGAATAATAATATGTACTAGATATAATGGGGGCACTGGAGGCTGTGCAGCCTGTGAGCTAGATTTTAATGTGTTGGGCACATTGGCTTGGGATATGTGTCGCTTTGGTATTAGCGTTGTTGCTTCCCCACGCCATGCGGACGGCATACTTGTCACTGGCCCAATCTCAAAGAATATGGCACTAGCATTGGAGAAGACTCACACTGCAATGCCTGAGCCAAATGTAACCATTGCTTGTGGCACATGTGCAATATCTGGAGGCATTTATGCTGATAGTGCAGAAACCTCTCCAGAACTAATGGAGAAGTTTAAGCCAGACCTATTCATACCTGGTTGCCCACCACACCCTGCCACAACCCTTGATGCACTTGTTCGCCTCTACGGAATATTAAAATAAGTAGCAGAACATTGTAACAAAAAACAATCAAAGCATTGTGCTAAAGCATTGATAATTAAGCTGTAGCACCAGCTTTAACCCTAAAAAAAGGCAAGCACACCACTTGTCTTTTTTTTATTTACGTAGCACACTTGTTTGCCAATTTTCAACATTGCCAAAAGCATTAGTTGAATCTCGCTTTTTTATTTAATTTTTATATCATATATGATATAATTTTGACAAAATTTTTACAATTTCTCGCCATGAGGCACATAATGATTAGAAAATCAGTACAAAATCTTACTCCATATACACCAGGAGAGCAACCAAAGCTAGCAAAGCTCATCAAACTCAACACAAATGAGAACGCATACCCACCTTCCCCAAAGGTTGGTGAAGCTTTGTCACAGATGGACTTTGAGCGTCTAAGACTTTACCCTGACCCACTTTGCATTCGCATTCGTGAGCTTATTGCTACAGAATTTGGTTGTAGCATTGACAACATATTTGTTGGAAATGGTTCTGACGAGGTATTAAGCCTTGCGACAGAGGCATTCGTTGAGAATGATGGAACTATCGGTTTCTTTAATCCATCCTACTCTCTTTATCCGGTATTGACAGATATTCGCGATGCTAAGCAGGTTGAATTCCCTCTCCCAGAGACATCAGAGGAATTAGCTCAGCTTTCAAAAACCAACAAGCTACCTGATTTGTTTTTCTTAACAAATCCAAATGCACCTACCTCAACAATATTCTCTCTTGAAGCGATTGAGGAGTTTTGCAAAAATACAGACAGTGTAGTTATTGTTGATGAAGCTTATGGAGACTTTGCTTCACAAAAATCTGCAGCAACTCTAATTGACAAATATCCAAATCTTATGGTTTGCCGCACTCTTTCAAAGTCATATTCTTTGGCAGGAATCCGATTAGGATACCTAATTGGAAATATAGAATTAATTGAGGCACTTTACAAGATAAAGGATTCCTACAATGTAAACATGCTTACTCAGGTTGCTGCTATCGCTGCACTTGAGGATCCAGAGTGGATGAAGGAAAACTGCAAGCGCATTTGTGCCACACGTGACCGCATTAAGCAGGAGCTACGCAATCGTGGGTGGTTTGTGGCAGAGTCTCAAACAAACTTCCTTTGGGCAAAGCCACCAGCTCCATTTACGGCACCAGAGCTACGCGATGCTCTCCGTGCAGAAGGCATTATCATCCGCTACTTCAGTCAGGAGCAGACAAAGGACTTTATTCGCATTACCATTGGCACAGACCCACAAATGGATGAAATGCTAGAGGTAATTGACAACTACAAAAAATATTTTTTTTACGTACACAAAATCATAAAGGATTAATTATGAGCACAGAGGCAGGTAAGGCATCAATAAGCCGCAATACAAAGGAAACACAAATTGACCTATCAATAAATCTCTTTGGTACTGGCAAAAATGAAATTGATACAGGTATTGGATTCCTAGATCACATGCTTACCTTATTTTCAAAGCATGGACTCATTGATTTATCAATCAAATGTGTTGGCGATATTCATGTTGACTATCACCACACAGTTGAAGATATTGGGCTAGCACTTGGCACCGCAATAGATCAAGCACTCGGTGAGCGCCGTGGCATTCGCCGCTATGGATTCTTCCTACTGCCAATGGACGAGTCTTTGTGTGAGCTTGCTCT
This sequence comes from Kiritimatiellia bacterium, assembly GCA_017481725.1. Lineage (GTDB taxonomy): Bacteria > Verrucomicrobiota > Kiritimatiellia > RFP12 > UBA3636 > RGIG990. Next base: position 19,868 of record JAFUOX010000049.1, read on the forward strand.
TGATCTTGGTGGTCGCCCATATCTCGCATATAAGACAGAGGTAACCTCTAGCTTTGTACGTGATTTTGACACTAAGCTATTTGAGGAATTTTTCCGTGCACTTTCTGTAAATGCACGCATGAATCTACACATACGTCATACTGGTGGCAATGAAGCACACCATGCTGCAGAGTCTATTTTCAAGGCTTTTGCTCGTGCATTGCGTATGGCAATTGAAAATGACCCACGCGAAACTGGTGTTCCTTCAAGCAAGGGAGTAATCTAAAAAAATGAAGCTACTTATTCAAAGAGTCTCAGAAGCATCTGTCACCATTGATGGCAAAATTCATGGTGCTATTGGCAAAGGGTATATGGTGCTTGTTGGTTGCCGCACTGGAGACACAGAGGCTGATGTTGTTTACCTAGCAGAAAAGCTTGCAAGCCTACGCATATTTGAGGATGCAGAAGGTCGCATGAATGAGTCCATCAAGCAGATAAATGGCGAAGTCCTCTTAATATCACAATTTACGCTATATGCAGACACACGCAAAGGAAATCGCCCAAGCTTTGTCAATGCGGGCGACCCTACAGTTGCTAATGAGCTCTATGAGAAATTCATAGAAAATATGCGATTACTCTTGGGAGATGACAAGGTTGCCACTGGATCATTTGGTGCAGATATGAAGGTCGCATTAATCAATGATGGTCCTGTCACAATAGAGCTTTGCAGTGACTCCTGCGCATGGCATAAGGAATAGCATTTTACAATGAATACATCCATAAGCATAAAATTTAAAGAAGTTGAGACACAAGAAGAGCGAATACTCCTCCGTGGCATAGCTGAACCGGTTTGGCGCAGCTGTTATGCAGAGATTTTATCTCAAGAACAAATGTCATATATGCTTGATTGGATGTACTCTATTGAAACAATCGAAAAAGAGCAATCTGAAGGAACAAAGTTTTTTATAATTAACTCAACCGACTCTAACTCACCGATTGGTCTTATTTCGATTGATTCAATTCCAAACCCCATCACTGGTGGTGTAGAATTACACAAACTCTATACTTCACAATCATATTGGGGAAAAGGGATTGGTCAAAAAGCATTAAACTTTGCAACCGAGCTTGCCGTCAATGCAAAAGCAAAATTCATTGAGCTCCGCGTAAATAAATGCAACACACGAGCAGTGAATGCATATCTAAAAAATGGCTTTTACAAGCATAGAGAAGATTGCCTCGATATTGGCAATGGTTTCGTAATGGATGATTTTATTATGAGAAAGGATATTTGATGAAAAAATGTTTGAAACTTATTTCCTTTGCATTTATTTTGGTTTGTGCAATAAGTGTTTATGCAGATAGCTTCTATCTAAAGAACACAAAGACATTAACGGAGTATGGCCCATTTAGTAATGACCGAGGAACTCGCTTCGATATTGAAGGAAAGCATTGGTGTGTTATGAGTGCAAGACCAGGTCAAATTCTATTAGCAGATTACCCTGCCACAACATATTATGGTCCTTATGATTTTAAAAATGGGCACATTATCAAGCTCGGTCTAGACGTATTTGAATTTTTTAATATCACACCTGAAATTGTTAATGACCCAACTGCAAATGCAATAATCAAAAAAGCAACAGCAACCAATATTGCGGCACCCAATAGTCGCATAAACATTGCTTCACCAAAAGCATCTCAAACACCTGTTATTGCCATTGCAGACACACCTCAGCTACAAAAGCGTGAGCTCGCTCCAGCCCCTTCAACAAACCCTGCTGCATATAAAGAGCCAGAGCTATTTGATTTTAAAATGGAGCACAATCCTCTACCTCGCACTGGACAAATTTGGGTTGAGCCTATTAATTCATCTAAGTATAATTGGGATATTGGTGGATTTAATGGTGAGAAAAATTCAGAGATTAAGCGCCAACGCATTGGTGTATCAGCAAATTATAATGGATGGTTTGCTGAAGCAGCCTACTCTATCTCAGGAAAATCTTCTGGGAAGCTTGTTCCTGATGGCAGCACACTTTCCGATTTAAAGCTCGACGGTGGCAATGGGTATATGCTACGTGGTGGCTATAATTATCGCTTCACCATTGACGGAAATTGGAATGGTTCATTTAAAGTGGCTTTTGAATATGCAAAAGAAGATTATGATTTAACTGCAACAGCATTTCAAAAGATTAACAATTCCTACAAGGATATTTATGATGACGAGGGTGTTATAATTGAAAATGTAGAAGAAGATAGTCCTCTTATCTCATTTGGATATGTCGAGACTACATCATCCATCTCAATCTCTGAAAAAACTCTTTATTTTGGTTTTGGAATTGATAGAACCTCAGACATTTGGGGCATTGGTGTTGAATTAGGATTTGTTGCATATTCTGACTTATCATCAAACGGTTCTGTAATAGTTGGACTTAATGAATACAAGCTTGATGCAGAACGAAGCCATCCTATTCTATGTGAATTTAATGGTTGGTTTAAGCCTGTAGATTTTCTATTCGTCTTTGGCGAGGTTTATCTTGGCTCAGACACAGGATTAAGACTTGGCATTGGAAACAATTTCTAATTAGGGAATTTTTATGAAACAAAATAAGACAATTACTATTAACCAAGTAGCTGACGAGATAGTGAGCATGATTTTTGAAAATGGTTCATTTATGTCAGCAACAATTAAATTTAAAGAGCCATGCTTTTTACTTGATTCTCTTTGTGATTTGCGCATACGCCCAATTGAGCTTAAGGATGGCTGTGGTTGGCAATTTAAATATGGTTCAAAATGCATTAATTATGCTGCTGGCAAAGGGAAAGAATTACTTGGTGGATTAATTTTAAATGAAGCTCTTGATCAAGCTCATATAATGACTGCTGAGCAGGATTACCACTGCCGTATTGGAAGAAAAGGCACAATTCTTGTATCTCGAAGCAAAAAACAGCTTAATCGAGAAGTAAACACTGAGCATAATCACCAAAAAGATCATCCTCTAACCCGCAAAAACTTTGACCTTTTGCTACGTGTACTTGGAATTAAAGATGAGCAAAACAACCTTAAACCATCCATGAGTGCAAAGTATCGCCAAGTTAATCAATTCCTACGCATGATTGATGCAGCATGGGATGAATGTGCGGCTCTCAATAGAATAAAGGATACAGATCAACAGCAGCATGTCACAGTCGTTGATGTTGGTTGTGGCAAAGCATATCTAAGCTTTGCTGTAAAGGGCTACTTGGAAGCCACACGTAATGTAAAAATTAATTTTATCGGCATCGACAGAAACCCAAAGGTTATTCAAAGCTGCACTCGTATGGCTGAGACATTAGGATGGTCTGATTCTATGAACTTTGTTGCTGAGGACATTGCCACATTTAAGCCACAAACAAACCTTGATATTGTTCTTAGCCTTCATGCTTGTGACACAGACACAGATGAGGCACTTGCTTTTGGTGTTGAACATGGTGCAAAGCTTATCCTATCTGCTCCATGCTGCCAGCATGAGCTTCAAAAAACCATTGGTTCAAATGGTAAAAACAAGGCAATTCTACGCAATGGCATTTTAAAAGAGCGCCTAGCCGATATCCTCACAGATGCTTTTCGTGCTCAGATTTTACGTGCTGTGGGCTATCGTACCTCAGTATTTGAATTTATTGAGCCAGAGGCAACCGCCCGTAATATCATGATTCGTGCAATTCGCATTAATCGCCACGGCACTGGAATGGCAATTAATGAATACCAAGATTTAATCGATGATTGGGGTTGTATTCCATACCTAGCTACAAGGTTAATTCCTACTCATCCAGAATTAGAGTACTCCCCTACCTCTAACAAATAAGCTATTTTTCACTCGTCAAAACATTTTAGGGCGAGTAAAGATAGCTTCAAAAAAAAACATTTTAACCCAACAAAAACAAATATATATATTTTATGAATTCAAATACAAAGAAAAAAGTTACAATTGTTGGTGCAGGAGCTGTTGGTGCCACCTATGCATATGCATTGGCTCAAGCTGGCTCATGTAGCGAGATTGCTATATGCGATATTTATACTTCCCTTGCAATTGGTCAAGTTATGGATCTAATGCAAGGTGCCGTCTATACACCAAACCTATCTATCCATGTTGGAACTGATGAAGATTTTAAGGACAGCGATATTGTTGTTATCGCTGTAGGCACACATCCACTGGAAAAATGTGACCGAGATACTGTCATTTACGAAAATGCAATGAAAATCGGCACCATAGCAAAACGCGTGGCAGAGTCTGGTTGCAATGGTATAATGCTTATTGTTACCAACCCGGTTGATTATATGACATCAATCGCTTATGCATCTTCTGGTTGGACGCGTGGCAGAGTCATTGGCTGTGGCACGATGCTTGATACAGCACGCTTTCGCCACATTCTAAGCCGCGAATTTAAAGTGGATATTCACAATATTAATGGCTATGTCCTTGGTGAGCATGGCGTAAATGAGTTCATAGCTTGGTCTTTAACTCAAATCGCAGGTCAACCTGTCGAAACTTTTTCTAAAGTAACAGGAGACTCTGGTTTGCGCGTTGTAAAAAACAAAGCAGATATTCTACGAGAAATCACTCAATCAACTAACCACATTGTCAACTACAAGGGCATATCCTCTTATGCAATTGCCACTACATTGCGTAATATTACTGAAGCAATTCTACGTGATGACAATAAGATTATGCCGCTTTCTATCCATCTATCTGGTGAATTTGGTATCACAAAATGCTCGCTTAGTGTACCTTGCCTAGTTGGCAAAAATGGTGTTAAACGTATTATTACAGCAAAGCTTTCAAAGGACGAGCAGGAATCTCTAAAAATTTGTGCAAAATCTCAAATAGCACTATCTCAGCGCATGTATGAGCGCAATAAAAAAGAATTTGAAGAGGCAGAAAAATCTAAAGCAAATAAATCTAAAGCAAAAACAAAATAAGTGAAATTATTATGAAAAAAGATGTAAAATTCATCAAAAGTGGCAGCCCTATGCCAGATGCTCTTAAATTTAACGATGGCAATCCGGTAAAAACTCAAGAAGACTGGCTAAAGCGTCGTGAAGAAATCAAAGAGATACTCCAACGTGAATGCTACGGTCATCGTCCTCCTGATCCACAAGAGAAGCCTACTGTAAGAATGATTCAGCCTCCAACATCATTCGGAAACTCTGATATAGAAGCAACAAACTCAACTGGCACACTAAGAATTTTCTCATCTCGTCCATGGGCAGATAGCGAATGGTGCTTTGATTTTATGGTTTTCACTCCAGATAATTTAGCTCCTGAAGAGAAGCTTCCTGTAATGATTTGTGGCGATGGTAACTGGGCAAAAAGCATCCGCCGCGAAATTGTAAAGATTGCAACACTCAATCGCATGGCATTTGTAATATTCAACCGTTGCGACTTCGTAATAGATCCACCATTCCCACAGACCAATGTTTTACGCGATAGCTACCTTGAGCGTCGCTATCCAGAATACGATTTCGCCTCTATAATGGGCTGGGCATATGGTTTCTCTCGAGTTATTGATGCCCTTGAATTTGTACCAGAAATTGACACAAGCAGGATTGCTGTTACTGGGCACTCACGTGGAGGCAAGGCATCACTGCTTGCTGGAGCATTTGATGAGCGCGTCACAATAACCTGCTCTAATGGTTCTGGCTCTGGTGGTGCCGGTTCATGGCACTTTATCGCAGAGGGCGGCGAACCTTATGAATCTATCGGTAAGGATTTAGGTAAATGGTTTAACGAGTCTTTCCCTAAATATTTTAATAACACAAAGGATCTTCCTTACGATGCTCATTTTCTAAAGGCTTTATGCCTTCCACGTCCTCAGGTTTCAACAGATGGATTTGCTGATTTATGGGCAAATCCAGCTGGTGCATGCGTAACAACTGAGGCAACACGCAATATTGCTAAGGCTCTTGGATATGACCCTTATTCTGTAGCTATGCACTTTCGTGAAGGCAAGCATGAGCATTCTGTAATTGACTGGATGGCTCAATTTGAATTCTGCCGCCACATATTCTTCGGAGATCCATGTGGTTGGGTTAACTATGATTATCCATACAACGGCATTGAAGAATGCTGCAAATAGCATTAACGAAATGCCTACTGAATTCAACATATTAACTGGGTTTAAAGAACTGCACCTTAAGGCTATAAACAAAAACTATTCTGTTAGATTTGTCCATGCAGTTCTACCCTTTGACAAAATCACCATTTCTATAATGAATAATTCAGAAATGGTGATTTATATGAATTCGCCTGATAGACTTACAACAAGCACAAAAGCTATCGGTATTTTAGCAAATGCTATTATTAATTGGCTCAATAAAATTGCTCACAATACATATCCAGCAATAATTAGAGAATACTCCCAACGCTTCCAGTTTCCCATTCCTCCACACTTTCGCACCACAACTGCTAGAACAAAATGGGGCTCCTATAAATCAGATGGGACAATTTCCATTAGTCTTTGGCTCCTATTTTTCTCAAGAGAAGCACTAAATCACGTAATCGTCCACGAGCTTTGCCATACAAGATGCATGGATCATGGTGCTGGCTTTAAGGCACTTTTAAACCAAATGTGCCCAGAGACTCCTCAAATTAAAAAAGAGCTTGCCACTTCTCCTCCACCAGAGCTTGCATGGATTGTACAACAATCATAGAAGCTAAAATCAAATGGTATTTTTTGCAATACATAATTTTTTTTGTAAATTACTGGCAAAAACAAAGATAATAATGTTGATTTTTTTACATCTATTATGATAAAATTGTCTCAATTTAAAAGCGCATGTTCAAATATTTGTCGCATTGTATCTTTTACTGAGGTTCAAAAATGAATAAAATTTTAGTTTTGTTTGCTATTCTAATTACTACACTTGTAACTGGTTGTACAACATTTATCCCTCCAGAGAAGGAAGGAAAAGTAACAATTCAAGCACTTGTTGATGGTCGTGACCTAATTTACATTAAAGGTGACAAGATTTGCATTCAACACATGCTAAACCAATTTATCGGAGAATATAACGATAGTAAAATTCCTGTTTCAATCAATGGCAATGATTTATGGCATCCAATTTGGAATGAAGCAATTAGTGATGAGCATAAATTTGCAGATGGAATTCCAGCTCTACCAACAACTGGCTCATGGGATGAATCTAACATGCGCATCAAATATGTAACAACTGGTCTCGGCAAAATCGAAATTGTTACATATCCAAATGCTGATAACAACTACACTCTTACAATTAAAGCAGACGATCATCTTCCTTCAGGTGCCCATTGGTACTTCTTTGATATCGATTGGGAATAACCAAACAATAAATAATTAACGCAAATGGTCGTTCAATTAAAATAGGATTATCCTAGCGAATTTGATACCCCCGGCGGCCTAAAGGCATGTCGGGGGTCTTTGATTTTAGGGAAATAAAGCATTAAATTTTTATGAATAAGTTAAAGTTTACACTTACAACAATTTTGCTTCTATCTATAGCCACAGCATTATATTTTTACTTTATGGCTCCAATTGGAAAATGCTTTACAAAAGGCATCCCATATACCTCATATGTTTATGGAACAGAACAAATAGATGGAGAATATAAAATAAAAGCTATTGAGCTTGTTCAAGGCGATCATCTTCAATTGCAATACCACTTTGACCTTTTCTCCAAAATGCTTAAGGGTGACATCCCTGCTTTTCATAATCTATATGAGTTCAATACAGGTTCTGATGCAGACCGTAAAATAATTGATCCATACTACATTCCTTTCTCTTTTATTTATGCAATTGGACAAACCTTTTCAACTGACGCATTCGCATGGAATTTTTCACAACTAATTAGTGCCATTTGCAGCCTTATCTTTTTGTATTGTCTTGTACGCAGATTTGCAGCAAGCGAAACACTCCAAATCACTTGTATTGCAATTGCAATAATAGCAATGAGTGTCCCATATCGTTGGGTAAATCTAGCTGCTGGCAGTCCAACTGGCTTTGGCATGGGGCTTGTTCCTGGCGTTTTTTTAGGCATAGATTTAGCAGTCCGTGGAAAACGCTTATGGGGCGGAATTCTTGCTGGAGCACTTATTTTCCTACTGTATTGTACGGACCTACATTGCTTTGTTTTTTCAGTTCTTGCAACACCAGGCTTTTGCATTGTTTCTTGGCTATATAAGGCTGAAAACTGGAAGGCTCTTATCCCATCCAAAAAGGATTGTGTATATCTAACAAAAAACTTAATTGCTATTCCTATTGCAGGTCTATGTGCAATGTTTTTTGCTCTTAGACTACGTGCTTCCTATACAACAACTGATGTTGCTGGTGGAAGAACCCTTGCGGAGCTAAAAATCAATTCTCCTGTCATCGATAGTCTTGTTGACTATGCTTTCCCTTGCCATGGTGCAATGCACTTCAATATCGGCTGGATTCTTACCGCATTGATTGCATTCTCATGCATTGTCTCTTGCATAGTATTTATTTCCTATCTTATTAAGCTGCGCACTAGACCTATTGCCCCAAATAATGAAAGATCCGATATACCAAATAAACTTATACCTATAGTAACTGCTTTACTATTATGCTTTGCTATTTGTTTAGCAATAGTTCTTGCTCTTGGCACAAATGGTCCTATTGAAGGTCTGCCTCTACGTGCAATTCGGAAGCTTCTTCCTCCATACCAAATGATTCGTCAGCCAGTAAAAATATTCTGCTTACTCCCTACCCTTTTAGCTCCTCTTTTAATTCTTGTATGGAATTGTTTTAATGCTAAATGTACAAAGCTTCAATATGCAAAAGGCATGATATTATTTGCTATTGTGCTTTTAAGCTTAATTTTTGCTAGAGAAGGTATGTGGTGCGGTATAAGCCTACTTCCTGAAAAAAGACAAGAAGCCTATAAAGCTGCTGTTGAAGAGGCAAATACACTTAATAAAACACCTCGTGCTCTAATTCTCCCTATTTGGCCAGGCGATTCCTCATGGTCTTCTATCTATGAGTATCACACTATGCGTAATGACTTGAGAATGCTTAATGGATATTCACCTGTTAAGTCTTTTGACTATGTAGATGATATATTTGGTCGCTACGAGACAATTACTCATGGAATTATTACAGAGGATAATTTTTCAACACTAAAGAATAAGCACTCAGTTTCTTCAATTATTATCCACGAAAATGCATTCCCTGATAAAGTAAGCCCATTACCTGTAGGATACACATTAAAACAATTTATCAAAAATCCACAGCTTAAATTCCTTAAACACGAGCGTGACGCTTGGAGCTTCTCATTGTTCCCTGAAAACAATGCTTCTGGTTATATAATTACAGATAAAATCCCTCAAACCCTTTGCCCTGCTCGTTTATGGTACTTTGATAAGCGTAGCAATGGAGCGGGGCTGACACCAGCTACATTTAATGAAAAAGGAAACATACCATACATACTCCGTCGCCCTGCAGCCGATGCCACAAATAAAGAAACATGGCTCACGCTTGATGAAGAGCTAGCTCTTTCTGGCAATGTCCTTGATTGCTCCTACCTAACAAATGCTTATCACCGTGCCGGTATGTGGATTGCATCAACCCCAGAGCCACAAAAGCTTTCTTTCGTCTCTGGTGGCATTGAAGTTCCGGCTATTCAACTCAAAGACCGCTATGGTAATGCTCTACCGCTTGCTGCAGCACCAATTGGTTCAACAGAAACCAATGGCTTTGTCTCTGTTGAAATAAAGGGAACATCTCCAATTCATACAACTGCATATATGCCCGTATTGGACCTTATTGACCCACGCGAATCACCTAGAACGATTGCTGCCTCAGATTTGTTCCATGCTGGCTACACTGCCACAACCATTAACAATGAGAGCAAAACTATTTCCTTTGATGCTGTTGTGTTAGAGCCACAACATGCACCAGCAGGAAAAGTGATATATGGACCAAATCTTCCTATTATTGGCGGAACATGGAATGTAGAAATCATTTTCTCTAAGGACTCACCTAAAATTGGAAATATCTCCGTACATGCAAACGGCACGCAAATTGCAGAGGGCCCAGCAAATATACCTCTTTCATTCACAGCAAAGAATTGCGATTTTATCTGCATTTACTACGACTACCCAGATAAGAATCAAACCGTAACAATAAACGCAATTATGTTCTCATCAAAATAATTTCTTTGAGGTAATTATTATGAAAAGACATTTTCTATTATTGCTTTTCCTATTACAGTCTTTACTGACGCTTTCTGCTGCTAACATTTCTTTTTATGTACAGCAGGAAAGTTCTTCAGTTTATTATGGCGACACTATAAATGCAAGTCTTGTTCTAAAAACAACTGAAGAAAAACTTCCCTCCTCCCCATCTACTCCGACAGCTTCAAATCCAGATAATTCCTGCTCAATTCAAATTTCTCCAGCAAGTTTTAGTCAATCAAGCCATGCACAAATAATAAATGGCAAACGTACAGTTAGTTCAAATATTTCCTATATTTGGGATGCATCCATTTCCCCTAATTCAACAAATGATGTAAAGAATATTAGCTTTGAAGTAATTGTCGGAGGGGAAACATATACTGCTCAACTAAAGCCAATCAATGTTATAGCTCCACAACCATCACCATACGCTTCTATTGAATTTTTTGCTGACAAAACTGAAATTATAGCAGAGGATACTTTTCGCATAACTGCTTCAATCAAATTACTTGCTATTTCTAATGCAAACAAAATTATACCCCCAATATTTCAACGAGCAACACCTCGCCTATTATTACCTCATTTAGATCAAAATTTCGAGGAAATAAAACTCGCTGCAAATGGTGTAAATCAATTATTTGAGTATGCAACATCAAATGTTGGTATATACATAAATAACTATCAAGTACCTTCTCCATTTAGCATCTTCGGAGATGGTGCACAATCTATATTTAATATACCAAACTCAATTATTGAAGAAAATGGCACAAATTATTTTGTTTACTCGTGGACAACAATCTATAAAGCAAAAACACCTTCTAAAATTACATTCAAGCCAATAACCTTTGTTGGTGAAATATTAAAACAAGCCCCTAATAACAAATATGATTTGACTGATGTTTTTATTGTATCCGACCCAATCAACATCACCATTTCAGACCCCCCTTTTGAGGGCCGTCCAGCTAGCTTTATAGGAGCAATATCTGATAAACTAAAAGCAGAGACAAGCCTTGATACACAAAATTGTAAAGAAGGCGATCCAATAACACTCACATTAAAGCTTGAAAATGTAGAAAATCCTCTTAGTGTTATTCCACCAAAACTTGATGAGCTAGATGGTTTCAAGAACAATTTTAGAGCCTTTGGTGAGATAAAAGCAACCCCGAATGAAGCAGACAAAAATGCTACATTTAAGTATAGCATCCGTCCAATCACTTCTGGCACAATAGAAGTTCCTGCTATTGAGCTAGGCTATTACAATTTAACCACTAATCAATATGCCACTATTACAACAATACCAGTTCCTATACGTGTTGATCCAGCTCCCCAAGTTGCCGCAATTGATGGCTCTGAAGCGGTTGATTTACCAGACGAAGTTGTCCGCTATTACCCTACTGCTATTTCTTTTGACACCAGCACAACCTCTGGAAGCATCTCTTTTTTAATAAAGCAGCTTGCTATCATTTCTCCATTTATATGGGTTGTAGCTCTTTTGCTACAAAAAATTCTTTCAAAACGAAAGCGCTTAATTGAATACATAAAAAATATGTCGGCTACAGAAGCTGCAATAAAAAGGCTTTCTATTGCAAACGTTCCAGCCGAGGTTATGTCTGCCGTATCTACCTTTATCAGTAAGAAATTTAAGATAAAAACAACTGGTTCAACTCCAGATGATATTCTAAAAGCATTAAACGAACAAAAGATTTCCTCAGAAATCATTACTCAGCTTTCGAAGCCATTAAAGCGAATTTTTGACCTATCCTTCGCCCCAAATGCCGATATTCCTACTGAAGTTACCGATGCAAAGGAGAAGCTTCTTCCAGTCCTACAAAAGCTAAAGGGCAAAAGCAGCACCCTGCCACAAATTTGCATCTGTATTGGAGCCATTGTCGCCTGCATAGCTATTGTTGTTGGACCAATTATAGCCGCAATACTTCTTTCGATAAGCACTACTCAAATTGAGAAGCGTAGTACGCCTGACGAGTACGAGCTACGTCAAGCAAATCTCCTTGTAAATACTGCCATCTCTAAAAAAGACTTTACAGCTATCGCTACAAATTACTACACAAGATTTAGCTACAATTTTAATAGCAGCAAACCTATTCCTGCATTGCTTCATAACTATGCAACAGCATTAACCCTTGCCGGCCATCCTCAAAAAGCCATCGATGTAATTGATTATATTGAAACAATTACTGGCGCGACAAAGGAGCTAGACAATAGTCGACTATTTGCAATGCAATCGCTTCAGGAACAGGATTCGCTACAAACTGAGGAGGATGGTATCTCTACTATTTTAGAAAGCCCAACCCTGCCATGGTATCGTATGCCTCTATTCTGGCATTATCAATATTCAATTTCTGAAAGAGGCAATGCTCTCTGCATAATATGGACAATCCTTTGGGCTCTTTTAATTATACGTCTATTGCCAACAAACAGAAAGCCTGTGAATATCGCTATTGCTATAGCATTTGTTGCATTTATATTTGTTTCATCAAGCTACCTTGCTTCAAGAGAATTATTAAAGAAGCCAATTCCTGAGATCACTGCTGAGGAGCTACTTTTAGAGCAAGAGCAAACTATTGAGGAGGGCTTGCCAAATGAATAAGCTATTCAAAGGTTTAATTTGCTACACCATCGCAATTTGCTGTCATATTTTATGCTTTGCACACTCTGCCACAGAAAATGACTCTCCCCTCTCTGTAAAATTGTCTCCAGAAAAAGAAATATACTATATCGGAGAAACTGTAGAGGTTATCACAACCCTGAAAATTGACGAATAAAATGCAGAGTTTGAAAATATTCAATTTTCTGGATTAAACAATCTACCATATGCAAATGTAAGCAAAATTTATCACGATGCATCGCAAAATGCGGATGGTGCTGTTTTCATCGCACCACTCACATTTACTGACGAAGCTAATGATAAGCTTAATATTGAAGCAACATATCGATACTCTATTAGAGATACAAGAGGCAATGGCTTTTTTGTTATGAAGACGATGGGACCAATCAAGCATGCAAAGGCTATTTCAAAAGATTTTATTGTACAAAATTTACCTACTCCACCAGTGGAACCATTTACTGGTTTTATAGGAAGTGTCTATATGCACAGCTCTCTATCCACAAATGTAGCCGCAGTTGGAGATATTATTACTGTTAGCACCTTTATTTCTACATCTGATATAAGCCAAAAGGATATTAATCCATGTAGCATTGAGCATATCGATGGCTTTAAGCTTTATCCTGCAAAAATCATTGACCAAGACAAAAATGAATTTAAAAGTAATTATTTGATTGAGCAGAGCATAGTTCCAAATGCTCTAGGAGAATATACTATTCCTTCACCACAAGTTTTTAGCTTTGACACAATTGATGGAACATACAAGCAGGTTAGCGATAATACACCTTTAAAAATAACCATTGTAGAACGAAAGACAGAAGTTATTGAGGATATTATTCTTGATCCAGATGCTCTTATAGATGGCACTAAAACTAATACAACAGAAGGTACAGTTAAACCTATTGACCCTGCCACAAAAAAATGCTTCACAAATATAGATACTACAGCAAAGCTTGCTCCTGCATCTACAGCTCTTACAATTTTTGATATTCCTGCCAATAGCAAAATTACCATACTAGAACAGCATGGTGGATGGTGTCGCATTTCTTTTGGTAATGCGTATGGTTGGATTCCTTTCTCAGCAATATCAATAGGAGAACAATAAAATGGCAACTCTAGAACAATCCTCTCTCCCATTATTTGAACGCGTTGCACTAGTTACAGGTGCTGCAGAACGTGTTGGCAGAGAAATCGCATTTACACTTGCTGAGCAAGGCTGTGACATTATTATCCACTACAATCACTCTGCAGAACTAGCAGAGGAGCTTGCCAATGATATACGCACGATTGGACGTCAAGCATGGACTCTACAAGGTGATTTTACTTCTCCAGAGGATGCTGAGATTGTTCTACGCTCTGCATGGGATTTAGCAGGTTGGGTTGATATCGTTGTCAATAATGCAGCAATCTTTGAGCTAATGCCATTTGCTGAAACCACTCTTGAAGATTATCAGCAAATGCTAAACGTAAATGCTCTAGCACCTATCGTAATGGCAAAAACGCTTTATGAGCTTGTAAACTCTTCAGAAATACTCCCGGCAGATTATTCTGGCAAAATTATCAATATTACAGACCAACGCATACACAAGCCCGCAAAGGGCTGCTTACCATATTGGATGAGCAAAAAAGCTCTAGAGGATTTTACTATTGGTGCAGCATTAGAGCTTGCCCCACAAATTTCAATAAATGCTATTGCACCTGGGCCTGTTCTATCGCCCAAGGATGCAGCAAATTCTGAGCCAGCCGGTGCATTACCCACAATTACGCGCTGCCTCCCTAGTGATATCGCCAAAGCAGTTATTTATCTAGCGACCTCTCTTACAATCACAGGACAAGTGCTATATGTAGATTCTGGGCAACATCTGTTGTAAACACAACAAATAATAGCGAACAATTTATTGAAATCTCTTTTACGCATTTTTAATCTATGAAAAGCATTTTTCTTTGTAACACCCCTGCTATTATTGATAAAGTTTATCCTAAAGAAACAATCGTCGCTCTACAGCAAGAAGTAGATTTAGACACCACAATCTTTACTGGTAAGGATTTAGAATCACACGATTTTTCTAAAATTGAAGCAATCTTTGCTAGCTGGGATATACCAATATTGAGCGATGAGCAGGTCAGAGAGCACTTCCCCAACCTAAAATATGTTTTTTATGCTGCTGGTTCAGTGCAATATTTTGCAAAGCCTTTATTCGCCAATAATGTACGAGTTTTTAGTGCATGGAGTGCCAATGCTATCCCAGTAGCAGAATACACAATTTCACAAATCATTCTTGCAAATAAGGGCTTTTTTCATACCATTAACAAGGTAAAATCAAAGAGTGGCTACCTTTCCGCACAAGCAGCAACAAAAGCCTTGCCAGGTAATTATAAAACTTCTATCGGCATCCTTGGTGTTGGACAAATTGGACAACGTGTGATTGAAGGTCTCCAAAAACAAACAAATTCAATAATCAAGGTTTACGACCCATATTTATCTAATGAAGCAGCAGCCTCTATGAATGTACAAAAGGCAAGCCTAGAGGAAATATTTTCAACCTGCCAAACAATTTCAAATCATGTCGCAAATCTCCCTACGACACAAAAGCTTTTCGATTACAAATATTTTTCTCTTATGAAGGACAATGCTGTCTTTATCAATACTGGCAGAGGTGCACAGGTTGAGGTATCTAGTTTAATCAAAGCATTAAAGGAGCAGCCATCACGTTTTGCTGTGCTTGATGTCACTGACCCAACTGAGCCACCTGAGGACGATAGCGAACTATACAAGCTAGACAATATCCTAATCACACCACACATTGCAGGAAGCTCCGGGAATGAGGTTCACCGCATGGCAGAGCTTATGCTTGATGCCTTCCGTGCAGTAAAAGCAGGCAGAGTCACACCAACTGAGGTCTCATTAGAAATGCTAGATAAAATGGCATAGACAAGGCAATAATACATTATGAAATTCAACACCAAGCATAAGCTCAAATTCCGTCCTGATGGGACCTTCCGCGTATTGATGATGTCAGACCTACAGGAATCTCCACAATATGATCCACGCTCCCTACGCTCCGTTGAAGTGCTACTCGAAGAAGGTGACCCAGATCTTGTAATCTTAGGTGGAGACAACTGCAATGGACCAGAAATTAATAGCGAAGAGGATTTAAAGGCCTTTTTAAATATTTTCACAGAGCCGCTTGAAAAAAGGGGTGTTCCTTGGGCACATATCTTTGGCAACCATGACCACCACGTGGTGATGGACCTTGATAAGCATCAAGCCTTGTACGAAGCCTTCCCAATGTGTGTTTCATCACATACCGGTGCAGATGTTGACGGCAAAACTAATTTTGTCTTACCAATCTACAATAAAAATGATGAGATTGCTCTTGCCGTATGGGGACTAGATACAAATTGCGATATGGAGCACCAAGAGCGTTGGATTGAACAATGCCGTATATACTCATCAACCCTACCAATAGAAATTAACACAGAAACAAATCCCGTTGGTTATTGGGGAATGCTTGGAATAAGTCAATTACAATGGTACTTAAGCACCTCTATAGAGCTAGAAAAGCTTGCTGGCAAGAAGGTGCCAAGCATCATGTGTATGCACGTACCACCCTACGAATTTCGTTTAGCCCAGGACAATCCAAGCGAATATGTCATTGATGGGCATATTGATGAAGAATTTAACGGCATGGCATTGGACCCCGGCATTTTCAAGCTACTTCTACACCGTGGCGACGTGAAGGCAATTTGTTGTGGTCATACTCACAGAAATGATTTTTCCGCACAATATTCAGGCATAAAGCTCTTTTGGGATGCCTGCTGCGGTTATCGTTGCTATGGCGTTGATGAACGGCGTGGAGGCAGGCTCTTTATCTTCAATGAAGAAGCCCCAACGGAATTTAAAAGTTGCATGCTCCGCACACTTGGCAAATAGCAACAAATCATTTTATACCACCACGTACATACGTGATGCCAATGGGACGCAGAGACGCGGAGGGGTTTTGTTGGTTTATTTGGTACCACGAAACACACGAAACAACACGAAAAGTTTTTGTGGTTTAATTCTCTGCGGCTCTGCGGCCTCTGCGGGAAACAAAATCCAACAACATAGCATCCGTGTCTAATCGTCCGTTCAACATCTACCGTCTAATTGTCTATCGGTTGTCTCGCGTCTAATCTCGTCCGCTGCGTCCTCCGCGTCGCAGCATCCCTTTTTTTCACACTCATTGCTTACGCTTAACACGGATTTGTCGCTCTCGCTTGAGCCTTCGGCGAAACGCGGAGGCAATGGAGATAAGGAGACGCGGAGGGATTTTGTTGGGTTATTTGAAACCACCAAACACACGAAACAACACGAAAAGTTTTTGTGGTTTAATTCTCTGCGGCTCTGCGGCCTCTGCGGGAAACAAATTCCAACAACATAGCATCCGTGTCTAATCGTCCATTCAACGTCTCACGTCTAATTGTCTATCGATTGTCTCGCGTCTAATCTCGTCCGCTGCGTCCTCCGCGTCGCAGCATCCCTTTTTTTCGCACTCATTGCTTTCGCCTAACACGGACACACATAGTGTGATTTTTACAGAGGACAAGGGAGAATAGTGCCAACAATCATTCCATAACCCCAGAACCCCTCCGTGTCTCCGAATCTCCCTATCCTCCGTGTTTCGCCGAAGGCTGGAGCGCTTGCTTGCGTTGTTTATATCTACTTTAACAACAATATTGTCATGTCAGTTGCTATACGAATATCTATGTGCTCATTAGAAATACTAGAACCTCTACGAACAACTCGCATTATATCCCATTGGCTCATAATATCTTTAGTAAGTGGAAGTTTGGGTAGCTCTGCAACTATATCACCATTTAGAGCTATGTTGAAGCTTTGTATATTACCATCAGATAAAAATATTAAATTCATTACTGCATTTGTAATCATTTGCTCGCTTTCGTGGAGAAAAACATTGGTGTCGCTATATGAACACATAACATAAGCGTCCGTAAACTTAAAGGCGAGATATACCTCCTTTGACGATAGTATTCCGTCTAGAGAAATGTCTTTCCCAAATGAAACCTCAACAAGATTTGAAATGCCTTTACTAGATGAAACTTCTATATTTATTTCCCTGAAATCCTCAAAGGTAGTACCAAGCACAATGTTTGTGGAAATTTCTGTGTCAACATATTCTGAAATGGGAAGTGTTGGTAAAGACACATCCTTACCCCAGACGACACTACATAATGTTAATAAAACACTTAGAAGAATTTTCATATTAACTTGTTTTATATAAAAATTTTTAAAAAATTAAAATGTGATTGTAATCTCATCTGGATCAATTTCTGGCTCTTCTTTTTGAACGGGCTCTTTTGGCACGGTTCCGTCATCATACATAGGTTTCCAACCAGTAGCTTCAAAAGCTTCTTTTCTTGCAAATAAACTAAATAC
>JAFUOX010000050.1 GCA_017481725.1 Kiritimatiellia bacterium
AACGCATTGTATCGTCCTGGTCCTATGGCATATATTCCACAGTTCATTGAGCGCAAGCACGGAAGAGCTCCTATTGAATATGACCATCCGTTGATGGAGAAATATCTAAAGGAAACGTATGGTATCACCGTTTATCAGGAGCAGGTAATGCTTCTATCAAGATTACTCGGTGGCTTTACGCGTGGACAGTCCGACACTCTGCGTAAAGCTATGGGTAAAAAGAACATTGACCTAATGAATGAGCTTAAGGGCAAATTTGTTGAGGGTTGCCTTGCAAACCCAGAGTTTCGTGCTGCACCTCAAGCAAAGGATGAGACAAAGGCTCGCGAGCTAATTGATAAAATTTGGAAGGATTGGCAGGATTTTGCATCATATGCATTTAATAAATCCCATGCTGTTTGCTACGCATATTTGGCATATATTACCGGCTATCTAAAGGCTAATTATTCTTCAGAGTATATGTGTGCACAAACCTCCTCTGAAATTGGCAATTTTGATAAAATGCCAGGATTTGTGGCAGAGTCTATGGCTATGGGCTTTAAGATGCTGCCTCCTGACGTTAATAATTCGATAGAGAAATTTGTCCCAGAAGATGTAAATGGGAAAATTGCTATTCGCTATGGTCTAGGAGGAATCAAGGGCGTAGGAATGCAGGCAGCAACAGCTATCGTTGAAGAGCGCCAGAAGAATGGCTTATATAAAAGCTTCAATGATTTCATCAGCCGCACAATTTGTTCTGGAGCACTTAATTCTCGAGCATTAGAAGCACTCATACGTACTGGTGGTGTGGATGGACTTGGGATACACAGAGCCGCAGCACTTGCAGATTTACCTAATGCAATCTCACGCGCAAATGCTAATAAACGCGATATTGAGTCTGGTCAAGGCTGTCTATTTGGTTCATGGGAGGATGCTCCTACCACAGAAACAAATATTCCTGACATTCCTGAAATGCGTCCTCTTGACATTATGCTTGCAGAGCGAGAGCTTCTTGGTGTTTTTCTTTCTGGTCATCCCCTTTCAATTAATGCTAAGCTTCTTTCTTCCTATAAAACTATTGATGATTTGAATGCAGCATTGGAAAGACTTCCTGAGGGAGCAACCTCTTCTATCAATGTTTGTATCTTTGTATTATCAGTAGACAAGAAGCCATCAAAGAATAAAAATTCTGTATCAATTTATATTACAGGCGAGGATAAAACAGGACAAAGAATGGAGTTCCCATATTTTGTCTCTGAGCAAGATATTTTACACGCAGAAGATATTCAAGCCAATACAGCTTATGTATTTAATCTCAAGTTAAACAATTGGCAAGGAAAACGCTCAAAACGCGTAAACACCTTCCTTCGTGTTGAGCAAATTCCTTCAAAGCTGGCAAATAAATTGTTTGTCAGAATAGAAGAAACCGATAAGGATGCAAAAAATAAGCTCGAGAAGGTTGGTCAAATTCTACTCTCACATCCTGGCTATACAGAAGTAAATCTTGTTATTCATTTAAAGAATAATGAACGTGTTTATTTTACACTTCCAGAAAAATACAACACCTATATTCATGATGAATTATTAAAATTGCTGTATGATATTATTGGCGAGTCTAATATTAATTTTGATCTGAAAACATTAACCTCAAACATAAAATAACAATTAAACACCTATTGTTATGCGAAAAAAAATAGAAAAATCACTGCATCCACAGCAGCTCTTTGTGGGCATATTTGGCATTACAATGTTGCTTGGTGCACTGCTACTTTCAATGCCATTTGCACATGTTGATGGAGCATGGCACTTTGGTATGGACTCACTTTTCATTGCCACTAACTGTGTTTGTGTTACTGGACTAGATTCAGTCGGCATTTCTTCTGAGTTTACACCATGGGGAATTGTGATTATCACAATTCTTTCTGAAATTGGTGGGCTTGGTATTATGACTATTGGAGCAGCCTTTTTCTACATTATGGGAAGGCGCTTATCAGCATCTAGTGAAATTATGACTTCGCGTGATCTTGGTAAAAGCAATACACTTGGACTTACAGGACTGATTCGAAGTGCTGTTATATTCGCATTATCATGGGAATTAGTTGCTGCAATTGTTTTTGCAGGTTTATTTTATTTTAATGGGCATGAGACAAATTTAGATATAGCATTTCTCAATGGAATTTTCTTTTCTATTATGGGATTTTGTAATGCAGGCATGAGCATACATTCCTCAAGCCTTTCATCGTATCTAAACGACTATTCTGTTCAAATTGTTTTTATGGTTATTGCCACTATTGGTGGTTTAGGCTTTGTTGTATTGAAAAACATAGCTTCATTAAATCTTAGAGAGAAGAATCCATTAAAACGCCGCCGTTTATCTCTGCATGCTCGTGTGGTTCTTATTATGACAACAATCATAATTGTTTCAACATTTATTATGACATATCTTCTTGAGCGTAATGGTGCATTTGCTAATCTAACTCCAAATGGGAAAATTTTTGCTAGTGCTTTTCATGCAACCGTTTCCCGTAATGCAGGCTTTTGCACAATTCCAACAAACCTACTCTCTGATGCTACTCTTGTTTGGACTATGCTTATTATGTTTATTGGTGGTGCCCCAGGTTCAACTGCAGGAGGAATTAAGGTTACAACCTTAGCTGTTATTATAGCAACCCTACACTCAGCATCAATAGACAGAAGAGAGACCATAATTTTAAAACGAACTATTTCTAATATTGTTGTGCGTGATGCTCTTGTTATTTTAAACGTATACCTTTTAACGATGTTTTTAGGAATACTTTTGGTTTCTATTTGTGAGGTTGGAGCTTCGAATATTACCCTCAAGGATATTGCATTTGAGGTGGTTTCTGCTACTACAACAACTGGTTTATCAACAGGCATTACCACACAGCTTACAAGTTGGAGCAAATTTTGGTTGGTGCTTTGCATGTTTTGCGGAAGACTAGGTCCATTGACCATTGTGATGACACTTGCAAGGCGCACCACACAGTTCTACAATAAATATCCAGAAGAAAATCTAACCGTAGGATAATTATGCTAATTTTGGGAAAAGTAAAAAAAGCAAAAAACCCTTATCGGGTGGTAGTTGCGTCCTATGCTATTGCTATTTTAATAGGAACGCTATTGCTCGCTATGCCATTTTCAAATAAGGATGGAGAATGGCATTTAGGAATTAACTCCATATTTCTTGCAGCAAATGCAATTAGTGTTACTGGGCTTGATCCAATATCAGGAGGAATGGGTAATCTTCTCGCACCATTTGGTTTTGTAGTAACACTTATATTAGCACAAATTGGTGGGCTTGGCATTATGACAATTAGCTCATTTGTGATTTTCCTAATAAGTAATCACCTTTCGGCGAATGTTGAAAATCTTGCTATGCAGGATATTGGAGAAAGCCATGGCGAAATACTTAAAATGCTTATTACAAAGGCTGTTAAATTTACTTTAATTAGCGAGGGTATTGGCACAATATTATTAACCATCCTTTTTTACAACAGCGATGCGAATCTTTCTTTAGATAGCTCTGCCTTTCATGGTTTATTTTTCTCTGTTATGGCATTTTGTAATGCTGGTATTAGTCTATATCCTAATAGCATTGGAGATTTTATAAGCTCTCCTGCAATACAGCTTGTATTTATTTTGCTAGCAACAACTGGAGGCATCGGTTTTATTGTAATTTCAGAGCTTACAAGCAAATACTTTTTTTCTAAAAAACATACCTATAAAGATAAGCTATCACTTCACACCAAAACAATAATAATCACAACCATAGCTATAATTATCACAGCAACACTTTTAATCCTTTTACTAGAATATAATGGCAAGGCATTTAGTGATGCTGGTATAAGGACATGGTATCAAAAGCTATTAAGCTCACTTTTCCATGTATCCCAATCAAGAAATGCTGGATTCTCAACAATTCCAACTAGTAGCCTAACAAATGCTTCAATTATTTTAACAATGTGTGTAATGTTTATAGGTGCAGCACCGGGCTCAACCGCAGGAGGAATTAAGGTTACTTCCCTAGCCATCATGATTGCAACTATTCGCTCTCAAATTAACAATCGCAAAGAAACTGTACTTTTTGAAAGAACAATTAACTCAACAGTTGTCAGAGATACTTTTATCATTTTCTACTTGTACATTGCATCACTTATTATTGGAACATTTTGCCTTGCCATCACTGAGCAACACAATTCTCTTCACCAATTACGGGATATTTTATTTGAAGTTCTCTCTGCCCTCACAACAACTGGACTATCAACTGGCATAACTCCACATTTGACAGGTTGGAGTAAATTATGTATAGTGGTGTGCATGTTTATTGGTAGATTAGGTCCTATAACAATTGTTATGCTATTAGCAAAACGAAATCAACAATATTTAAACCGTTTCCCGGAAGAACACATTTCTGTAGGTTAACCCAAATTCAAGGAGGTTGAATATGTCAAAAAGAAACAAAAAAACAGTAGGTATCATAGGTGCTGGTCGCTTTGGTAAAACCCTTGCAGAAACACTTTACGCACAAAACATTGACGTTATTATTATTGACAAAGATGAAAATGCAATAAAAACCCTTTCTCAATACAATATTCATGCAGTACAAGGTGACGGCACTAATCAAGCTGCCCTCAAAGAAGCAGGCTTTGAAAGCTGCGATATTGCTGTTGTATCTATCAGCGAATCACTTGAAAGCAGTATCTTGGCAACTCTAAATTGTAAGCAGCTTGGCATCTATAAGGTTATTTCTAAAGCTGAGTCTGAGCTACAAGAGACTGTGCTATACCGCATTGGAGCTGATGAAGTTGTTTTCCCAGATAAAGAGCGAGCTTATCGCTTAGGTAGAGATTTAAGTGGAATTAGAGGTGCAATAGAATCACTACAAATTGCAAATGGTTATAGTGTCACAGAAATTATGGTACCTCGTAAATTGGTTGGCAAAACAATTATTGAAGCCAATATAC
Source organism: Kiritimatiellia bacterium (assembly GCA_017481725.1). GTDB lineage: Bacteria > Verrucomicrobiota > Kiritimatiellia > RFP12 > UBA3636 > RGIG990. The sequence continues at coordinate 4,965 of JAFUOX010000050.1, forward strand.
GCCAAACCTACAATGTAAATGTGATTGCGATTAAGCGTATGCTTGATAGAACAAATCATAATAACGAATTGATTATTGCAACTGGTGCCGAGGTTTTGAATGAGGATGATTCTCTTATTGTCTTTGGTTCAGACCAATTAATTGCAGAAATGAGTGATGATGCATAAGCTTTAACTATGTAGAGCTTCACTCAAAGCAAAAGAATATTTATTTTACACTTTGTTGACCTATAATTTATATTTTAAACCAATAACTAAAACCAAACTAACATGTACAAATTTCATATTCACACATACGGTTGTCAAATGAATGTGCGCGATTCTCAGGTGCTTACGAATCGCCTAATAGCTGCTGGCTACGAGCATACAGATATTGAGGATGAGGCAGATATTGTTATAGTTAATAGCTGCAGCGTTCGTGGTAAGGCTGAGGATAAGGCTATTGGCAAGCTTGGATTGCTTTGTACTGTAGGACGCAGAGAAAAACCAAATCGTATTGTTGGTTTAATGGGATGTATGGCGCAAAATTTTAAGGAAACCATTTTTAAGCGTCTTCCTACTCTATCTTTTTCAGTCGGAACACGCTGCGAGCAGCTTATACCTGCTATTGTTGAGCGAGCATTAAAGGGAGAGCAAAGAATTTGCGAGCTGTCTAATTTAGATCATGAGTTCCCAAAGGTTGTGCCAGAATGCTTTGCTGGTGCAGAGCAACCAGTTAGTGCTTTTGCAACAATATTGCTTGGCTGTAATCGCCGTTGTGCATATTGCATTGTTCCAGATGTTCGCGGACCTGAGTTTAGCCGCCAGCCTCAAGAGATACTTCCAGAAATTATTGCACTAGTCAATGCTGGAATAAAAGATATTACACTTCTTGGACAAAGTGTGATGAATTATGGTCGCATTGGTTTTACGTGGCCAGAGGAAATTACATCAGAGAGAGGTTTTACTGAGCCACTACCCCGTTTATTTGAATACATTATTAAAAATGTTCCTGAACTAAAGCGTATTCGCTTTACTTCTAGCCATCCGTCTGGTGTAACTGATGAGCTAGTGCGTGCACTAAAGGAATTTCCTCAGCTTTGCCACCACGTGCATTTGCCAATGCAATCTGGCTCTGATAGAATTTTAAAGCACATGCGCCGTGGATATGATTCAGAAAAATATCTAGCAGCAATAAAAAAGCTACGTGAGGCTCTTCCTGATATTTCAATTACAACAGATATTATCGTTGGTTATCCCGAGGAAACTGAAGAGGATTTTGAGGCAACACGCCGTATAATGGAAGAGGCAAATTTTGATAATTCATTTATCTTTAAATACTCTCCTCGCCCAGGCACTCCTTCTTCTTTACTTGAGGATGTTGTAATAGATGCAGAAAAGCAACGCAGAAATCAGGTCCTGTTAGCTGATCAAGATGTACGTGCTATGCGTATTAACAATCAACTTATAGGAACAACTACAGAGGTTCTAGTTGAAGGACCAAGCTTACGTAATCAAGAAAAGTGGTCAGGAAGAAACTCTCAGAATAAAATAGTGATTTTTGAACCAAAAACAGAGGTTGCTATTGGTGATTTTGTTAATGTCCGCATTACATCTGTACAACCACAAACTTTATATGGTGAAGTTGTAGAATAAAGAGCACAATCTTTTGATATTGTTATCTAGAAGAAGTGATTAAATTTCACTTCTTCTTTTTTTATATAAGAGATGGTATGAGCTCTGGCTACCATTGTGAGGCGAAAGTATTAACAACAGGAGACTCAGGTAAAGAAGCAAGAACTTCCTGCATAGTTCGTGTGTCTTCTCCTGGCAGCTTCAAATCAGGAGCCACATCACAAAGTGGCATACACACAAAACGCCTATTGCGGCATTGTGGATGTGGCAAATGCAAGTGAGGACGCTCCATTACCACATCTCCAAAAAATAATAAATCCAAATCAATTGTGCGAGGCGTATTGCGTATCTCTGTACGAACCCGCAATAGCTTATCTTCTATTGCATGAACTTTGCTTGACCACTCTTCTACATCAAGCTCAACATCAAACAATAGCACAGCATTTAAAAATGCCATGTGTGCATATTCTGCAGGTACACCTACTGGCTCTGTTTCATAGATATTGCTTGCAGCAACAAGCTTTACACCTTCTAATGCTTCAAGCTCTGCTCTAGCATTGCGCAAATGCTCCATTCTATTGCCAAGGTTTGTTCCTAAACCAATACCAGCAAGTGTACCCATAATGTTATACTACTTTCCCAAAATTATTACTTTAATAAACCAATATAAGCAATAAATATCTAGGATTGCCAAGGCTGTGTAGAATAAATTGGAGAAGAAACGCTTGCAAGGCGTACCTGAAGCTTTGCAAGGATACTTTGCCTTTGCAGTAAATTGCTTACGAAGCTTCTTGGTTAAACGCATACGCTGATTAACAGCCCACCCGCAACCCTCAAGTATTGAACTTAAATCTTGTCTTCCAAGCTTAATAAATGCTACTAAGACAATCGGCACAAGCACAGCAAGAAATGCGATTCCCAGTCCTTGAAGAATTGTCCAAATATCCATATTTCCAAGGGACTTTGTTATAAATGCAAGAGAAGAGCCTAAGGCTGCTACAGATAAGCTTAAGCCCATCATCATATTTGCCGGAGAATTACCATTTTGATTATTAGCAGGTGGATTCTTTGTTGTCGCATCAACCGTTGAAATCAAAGCCTTCTCCGCATTTGCAGACTTGCCTTCAATTTTTCCAATTAAAAACTCGCCAACCTTCTTAAAAGGAGCAAGCATTGCCTCATGCAAGCTAATAGGTGCCTCAATAATCTTTGTAATTACAGCATCATGCTCATTACCCTTCAAATCAAAGAACACGCCTCGTTTTCCGACTGCTAGATTTCCCCTTGTGCCAGAAGTTGCTGGCATTGCCACCTTCAGTGTAGGTGTTTTATCATTTGGAATAACATCTAAATAAATAATAAAAATACCGCTTCCTTTTGCGACATTACTATGAGCATTTGTATCTGTTACTGGGATTGCCATATTAAACCAGCGACCATCAATTACAGCTCGACCACACTCAAACAAGGCATTCTCCTTTGGATTATATAACTTACTTAAGTTAACATAATTGTTTAAAAATTCAATCAAATGGATTCTGCAAAGAATTAACTTCTCTAATTTGTTCAAAGCTGCTGCACGATTTGCAATATCCTGATCAATAACTGTTAACTCAACAATTGCCTTATGATATTTCTCATCAGTCCACTTTTCCAAATCTGCCTGGGCCATTCCCTCAACAATAGCACCCTTCTTAGATGCCAAGTATTCACCATATGGGGCGAGTGTGGATTTAATCTTATTCCAGTCTGCTTCTGTTAGAGCATTTAGTCCTTCGCCTAGAATTGGCTTAATTACAGCATTTTTCAAGTCATTAATTAAAGCACGATGAATTGGGTTAATTCCAGCACCGACTAAAGGAAGTGCACCATTATCATCAGGCTTTGCAATAGGAGCTGCACAAAGTGCATCACCGGCAGTGTCTGCAGCTGATGAAGCAGAAATAAATCGAGCAGAATTTGTTGGATCAAAATCCCTGAATCGAGCAACTAAGAAAAATTTATCTAATTGCTCTTCATATTTTTTCATCGTATCCCATGCCTTTGGAGTGGCTGCACCCAATGGCATTGCTGGGCTATCCTCTGCCCCATTTTTCTTCCATTCCAAAAATGCTTTAATTGCATCTCGGAAGGATTCTAACTGCGTAAGATTTACTCCAGTTGCACCACTAATATCAGGAGTGCCACCAGTAGCTTTAATAGCAGCAGAAATATAAGCTGAAATCTCTGCATCAACGGATGATTCTGGAACTACAACACCATCGCCATTAAGTGGCTTGCCACGTATTTCCTTCATACATAGGCGAACATTATCTAAAGATGTAACCTTGCCATCTGTCTTATACTGCTCTGCAACATATGCAATTGTCACCTTTAAACCAGGACCATCTACAGAAGCATCGTTTACAAGGCTTGTCTCAAGCTCTGCCTTTGGTTCACCAAAACAAGAAATATCTGTTACTGTATCCAAGCACCATTGAACAACATTCTTTATCTCATCAGTGCGTATTCGGCCATTAGCATCAGTATCAATATATCCCAAAAAGGCCTTATCAATTAGGTAAGCACTTGTTGGTGCACTTGAAATTGCCCATAGTGACTCATCCAAGCCAATAACTTCTTTTAATGCAGCTGGCGTATCGATACACAACTGATATGATTTTCCCAATTTTATAAACTTCATAATTTATTTCCTTCGTTTATTTAGATTCTTATTTTCGTTTGTTTAAAATATCTTGAAAGTGTTAGCTTTACAGAACGCTCACCAGGAACAACAGCAACAGAAGCATCAACAGCATAGCCTGGCAGCCATAAGACCTTGCCACTAGCTGTAGCTAATAGTGGAATGCTCCGACGAAATTCCTTTGGAAGCTTGAGGTCTGTAAATATATCTGAGAGCTTACGTGTGAAATTACCACCTGCAGGAGAAATCTTGTCTCCATATTCATATGATCTTAAAACAAGCGGTTCACTAAATGCAGTGGCGGAAATTGTACATTCTACAGGATATTGTCCTAAAGGTGTTCGAGGTGGTTTAATTAGTTGACGTGATGGCTCAGTTGCTAGTGCCACATGAAGCATTTCTCCAAATTCATATGTACCAAGGCAAACACGAGATAAAGGAGCTAGCTTCATAATTTCTGGCAAAGCATGATAAAAGCTTTGTTCTCCCTCTAGCTGCATATTTACATAAGCATCTAGAGGTAACAATTTGAGAAACATTCCTTTTCTAACGGCTACACAATTTTGTGAAAGTGTGGCAATGTGCTGCTCCGAACCATCTCCTTCACATAAGTTCCAAAGTCTATCAATAACCTGCTTTGTAACAATATCCATTAAATGGCTTGAATAAATAAACTCAAGTAGTACGCGACTGCGAATTGCTTCGTGCAATTCTACTAGTCCATCAACACTTATTGTTGCATAGCTTGATTCATCAGCAACGCTCAATTTCTTAAGTTCCGCTTTTGCTATAGAATCCAAACAATCTGCATCTTGACGTAATAACTCCATTGTGCGTAGCATTGGTTGTGAAAAAGCATTTCCAAAATTTTCCCTAAACAGTGGAACGATTTTATGGCGAAGCTTGTTCCTAAGAATATCTAAATCTGTATTTGTAGAATCCTCGCACCAAGTCTGTTGGAACCTTTCTTTTAAATATTCCTGTAGCTCCAGATGCGAACAATTTATAATTGGCCGGAAAAATATAATCCCATTTTCGTTAACTATTTCAGGGCGTATTCCCCCTAAGCCACGAAGCCCTGCTCCACGAAGAAGTCGAAGAAAGAGCGTTTCTACTTGATCATCACAATTATGTCCTGTCGCTATTGCAATGCATTTATTTTTAATAGCTGTTGAAATGAGAAATTCTCTGCGCATATTGCGGGCGGCCATCTCTATTGATTCACCGCTATGCTTTGCTGCAGATGGAACATCACCCGACCCAAGAATAAAACGTACACTTAGCTTTTCGCATAGCTCGCGGACATGTGCTTCATCTCGAGATGCTTCTTCTCCTCTTATTCCATGATTATAGTGAGCCACAATTAGTCGCTCTGATGTAAGCTCTTCTCGCAATGCAAATAGCATTGCAATAGAATCTGAACCACCAGAAACTGCAACTAATATTGGTGCGGATGTCTTTTTAAGCTTTTGTGGAATAAATATATTCATATGAAGCAATGCGTCTGATATACAGGAAAAGAATATTATGGATTATTCTTAATATGAACATCGCATTGAGGGAAAGCTATTGTGAAATTTGCTTTCTCTACGCCAAGCTTTACCTCACGGGACAAATCGTGGAGCACATCCCAATAGACAGTGCGATCTACCCAAACACGAAGAACCAAATTAACAGAGCTATCATCAAGTCTATTAACAAAAGCAGCTGGCGGCTGGGATGTCGTTTGTGTGCGTGGGTCTTGCTCTGCAATAGAAAGCAATACCTTCATTGCTTCATTGATTGAATCCTCATATGCTACCCCGACAGGAATATCTATACGCCTAATTGGATTTCTTGTATAATTTTTAGTAGGTACATTTCCCCATAGAATACTATTAGGTGCCTCCACAAAAACCCCGTCAGCTGTCGTTAGCTTCGTAGTAAATAAACCAATTGAGTTTACTGTTCCAGACACACTGCCACATTCCACATAATCATCTACCTTAAATGGACGAAGCACCACAATCATTAACCCAGAAGCAATATTACTCAAGGTATCCTTCAAAGCAAGACCTATTGCTAACCCTAAAGCACCGACAATAGTAAGAATGCTTGCTATATTCACACCAAAAATATCCAACACCATCAGCACTGCTACAATGTAAACCAGTGTTGTACTAGCCCCAATAAGTATTTTTTTTATCGTAATATCTAAGCTGCCTCCCTTTACTTTTCCTAATGCAGCATTCAATATTTTCTTTAAAATATAATTACCTCCAAATGCAGAACCTAATACAACCGCCGATGGCAAAAGCTTATTAACTATAAAATCCATTTTATCTCCTATCCAAAAATATTTGGTTTACTTTTAATAAGTATATAATACCAAAACTAATAAAAACAATCAATAAAACAACTTTAATTTGTGCTTTTACTTTATCAAGAATTAGACTTTCATCTTTAATCTTGAAAGCTGTCTGGAAAAAACCTTCTCTTTCTTCTGTTTTTTGGCTAAACATATTGAAATCAAATATGTATATTTGATAAAATAAAACTGTTTGGGAGATAACATATGAATGGCAATAAAATAAGAAAAACAAAAATGCAATTAATCGATTTAACAGGTTCTTGGCTTCTAAGTAAAAAAGATAGCACAAGCTTTAAACCTATTGTTGCTCATGTGCCCGGTGGCGTACACCCAGCTCTTATTGCCGCAAATATTATTCCTGATATTAGTTCATTGAGCCTACCAGAGTCATTTTCTTGGATTAGTAAAACGACTTGGGTTTTTGAGAGACCATTCTTTGTCGACAAAGAACTACTTTCGCATGATATTATTGACTTAGAGTTTGATGGTATTGATACATACTCAGACGTAAAGCTAAATGGAGAAAAAATTCTTTCCACCAATAATATGTTCAAGACATGGAAAATTGAGGTTAAAGAATTTCTTAAGATTGGAGAAAACATTCTAACAGTTGAGATTTCTCCAGCCCGCCCAACAGATAATCCTGATGAAATTAAAAAAGCTAGATACGGCTTTGGTACAAGCTTTAGTCCAGAATGCATTACTGCTGGTATTTGCCGCCCAGTTCGCCTCAGAGCATGGAATAAAGCTCGTATTGTCAGTATCGGATATTCTCAACAGCACGATTTTGATGAAAAAATCGCCTCTGTTTTTATTGGTGGATTGCTAGAAACATCTGGAGAAAGCTTTGATAATCTTGAATTGAATTTTAGAATTTATAAAGCTGATGGAGTTGACACTGAAGGCTTTGCATATGGTATTATTCCAACACTGCCAGACGATATAAAATGCTATTCCGCCTCAAAAATTAAAGTTACTGAGGATGGTGCTTTTAGCTGTCAAATTGACATACAAGAGCCTGAGCTTTGGTATCCTAATGGCATGAATCCGAATAGCGATGAGCCAACCTCTCCTATTTATAAAATCGAGGCACTCCTTTATTCTACTGACCAAGCCAACAACACTATTCTAGATCAATGGTCTGCAAATCTAGGTCTTCGCTCTCTTGAAACGGTTGCTATTGATGATGATGAAAACAAGCTTACAATTATGTGTAATGGCAAACGTGTATTCTTGCGTGGTGCAACATGGATTCCTCCAAGCATTTTCCCGTCACACATTGCACGTGAGGAATACGAATATCTTATACGCTCAGCTTCTGAAGCAAATATTAATGCTATTAAATTATGGGAAAATGGCATCATTGAAGACGAATATTTTTGGGAGCTATGCGATACCTATGGTATTATTGTTCTTGGTCTGCCTGAATTATACCTACGCATAGGACTTGACGATAGTGATTCTAACACTTATCATCCTTTCCAACATCCTTGTATCCCTGATAATTTATATCTTGATATTCTTGCAAGCAATCGCATTGATTATATCAAGGGTCTAGTTAGTTTCCCTTCTCCAGAGACGTTTATCCCAATTTTCAATAAGAAAAATCTTAATATTAATTGCAAAGCAATAGAAGAACGTTCGCCTGGAAAAAATATCGCAGAATTAGTTTCTGAGCTTGCTCTAAACTGGTCGATCCCATCTAAGCTTGAAGATTGGCTAATCCTAAGTCAAATTGCAAATGCAAAAGAAGTTGTTAAGCGTATAGAAAATGCTAGAAAAAATAATCTAGAGGGTGTCATGTTTGAACCATATGCAAGCTGTTGGCCACTTGCTGATGGATCTGCAATTGATAGCGAAGGACGCTGGAAAGCTCTTCACTACATGGTAAAAAATGCCTTCAACAACATTTCTATATTTGGAGAAGCTGTTGATGGTGTTGTAACAATTTGGGTGTCAAATCTTTCTCATATTTCATCAAATAATAAATATACACTTGTCTGGCGAGCAATGAATTTTAGTGGTGAGCCTCTTGATGAAGGTGAAGAGCAAATAATAATTAAAAAACAAGGCACAAGTGTTGCTTCTGCTATATCTCTTGAGTCTATTTTACGCCATACAACAAAAAGTGATTTAATTCTTTGGCTAGATTTACTTGATGAAGAAGGCTACAAGGTGGCCCAAAATCATGTGGTATTTGATTTGCCACGTAGGCTTGAATTAAATAACCCACAAATTTCTATCGATATTGATGAAATTTCAAGAGCAGATGTTGATAATGAAATTAATTCCTTATATGATGATGAAGATGACTCTGAAGACCAGCTTTTAGATGAGCAAGTATATAAGCTAACTCTTACAGCATCAGCTCCAGCTCTCTATGTTTGGCTAAATCTAAAGGGTGTCGTAGCTCAATTTAGCGATAATTTTATATGCCTAAAGCCTGATGAGCCAGTTGAAATCTACTGCTCTCCTCTTGAACCTCTAACTCAATTTGCATTTAGAAAGCGACTCTCTATTGGTTCTTTGTACTCTTTTAATTAAATCAATTAACTATAAATAAAAACAAGAAAATAATCATGAATAGACAAGAAGCAAAAAAACGTGCAACCGAGCTTGTTGCAAAAATGACCCTTGAAGAAAAGGCTTCACAGCTTAGATTTGATGCTCCTGCAATCGAAAGACTTGGCATTCCAGAATACAACTGGTGGAATGAAGCACTACATGGTGTTGCACGAGCCGGCACAGCTACTATGTTCCCTCAATCTATTGCTCTAGCTTCAACCTTTGATGAAGACTTGCTCTATAAGGTTGGTGAGATTATTTCAAATGAGGGACGTGCAAAGTACAATATGCAAAGCAAACGTGGCGACCGTGATATTTATAAAGGTCTCACCTTCTGGTCACCAAATGTAAATATTTTTAGAGATCCTCGCTGGGGTCGTGGTCAAGAAACTTACGGCGAAGACCCATATCTAACCTCACGACTTGGTGTGCAATTTGTAAAGGGTGTACAAGGCGATGGCGAGTACCTAAAGGCAGCTGCCTGTGCAAAGCATTTTGCAGTACACTCTGGACCTGAGCCAGAAAGACATCATTTCAATGCCATTGCCTCCAAAAAGGATATGGAAGAAACATATCTTCCAGCATTTGAAGCTTGCGTCACTGAGGCCAATGTTGAAGCAGTTATGGGTGCATACAATAGAACTAATGGTGAGCCTTGCTGCGCACATGAGGTATTGATGAATGAATATCTACGCGGTAAATGGGGCTTCCAAGGTCATTATGTTTCTGATTGCTGGGCAATCAAAAACTTCCACGAGACCCACAAAATCACAGAAACACCTGAGCAATCTGTAAAGCTAGCTCTTGAAAAGGGCTGTGATGTAAATTGCGGCTGCACATATCAAAGAATTCTTGATGCTCATGCACAAGGCTTAATTGATGAGAAATATATTGACCAATCCTGCATCAGACTTTTTACAACAAGATTCATGCTTGGTCTATTTGACAAAACTGAATTTGACAATATTCCATTCGATATTGTTGAATGCAAGGAACACCTTGAGGTTGCAAGTCGTGCTACAAAGGAATGCATAGTTATGCTAAAGAATAATGGTATTCTTCCTCTTAAGAAAGGCACACACAAAAAGATTGGTGTAATTGGTCCAAATGCAGATAGTCGCTTAGCTTTAGTTGGCAATTACCATGGAACCTCATCTCGATACATAACTGTCCTTGAAGGCATCCAAGATTATGTTGGAGACTCTGCTCGAGTATTCTATTCTGAGGGTTGCCACGTTTGGTGGGATAGACTTCAAGGTCTATCAAAAAAAGGCATCCCAGATCAGCTTGCAGAAGCACAAGCTGTTTGTGAAGAGGCAGACATCGTATTTCTTGTACTTGGACTTGATGAAAAAATCGAGGGCGAGGAAGGTGATGCTGGAATTGGTGATAAAACCTCTCTTCAATTCCCTGAACCTCAACGCTATTTAACAGACACCGTATATGCTTGTGGAAAGCCAGTAATTGTTATCAACATGACTGGCAGTGCAATGGATATGCGAATCCACGAAGAAAAAGCAAGTGCAATAATCCAGGCATGGTATCCTGGTGCTAGAGCAGGAAAAGATATTGCAGAGATCATTTATGGAGAGATTTCTCCTTCAGGAAAGCTCCCTATTACCTTTTACAATAGCGATGAAGATTTGCCAGATTTCCATGACTACTCATTGAAAAACAGGACATATCGTTATTTTGAAGGCACACCACTCTATCCTTTTGGCTATGGCTTAACTTATGGTAATTGCAAGGCAACGGCTATCACAGCTTCTGGCAATACATCAAATGCAAAGCTCACTGTGACAGTTAAAAATGAAGGCGACTTTGCCACAGAGGATGTTCTTCAAATCTACATTAAGGATGAAAAGAGCGGCTGTGATGTTCTCAACCATAGGCTTTGTGCATTTAAGCGTGTAAGCCTTGCTGCTGGAGAAGAAAAACAGGTAGAGATTGACCTTGCCCCACGTTCATTCACAACAGTTGATGACATTGGCGAGCGTGCTATCCGCTCCAATACCTTCACAATCTACGCAGGCTTCTCTCAACCAGACGCTCGCAGTGTAGCACTAACAGGCAATAAAACTGTTAGCTGCACATTCACGGATAAGTAATCCCCCTCGTTGATATTTGTTGCTAGTGCTCTGTAACCCATCTGCTAGCGTGATGCATTATAATAAATGAAGAATGAAAAATGAAGAATGAAGAATTTAGGTAGAGTTGAGTGACTTTTTTCTCCATTCTCGCGTCTAATCTCGTCCGTTGCGTCCTCCGCGTCGCAGCGTCCCTTCTTCGCACTTGTTGCTTTCGCTCAACACGACCTCCTACACCAAAATCTGGTGAATCCTGTCAAAAAAAACAGCGCGCCACTGCACGCCAACATAAAAAGCCCAGCTTGGCAATAACCAAACTGGGCTCGACTCTTTTAATATAAAATTCTGCTAGCTTAGAATTCTACGCCTAGTAATAAGCGTGTGTACCAAGAGCCACGCTCAATTTCACCCTGAACATAATCGCCATCTACCTCAAAGTCATCCTGACCAAAACGACCGATAAAATCAAGGGTTAGATTTAAACAATCATACTCAAGCATTATGCCTGCTCCTGCAATACCATACACATCCCACTCATCAATATCTTCTGAGTGCTTTGTTGTGGCATTGTTCATTGTCATAGAGAAGTCATAGCTAAATTCACCACGTGAAGTTGCTAAACCAAATGTACCCATTAGTTTTAGCCAATCTGTCACCTGATACCATGGCTTAAGAGCTACAACAAATTCTAGCTCCTCATAATCTCCATCTGCAGAATAATTCATTGATGTTGATGACTTAGAACCAGAGCTTGATGAAATCTGCTCATCAACTGGTGCCTGAACTTCTTTCCAAGCAATATTTGGTCCAGCACCACCATTTGGATTGCCATAGCCCATCATGCCATCTGTTGGATCTGCAAATGAACCAAAGTCATACTCCATAATAGCAGCCTCTGCGCCTACTACTGTCTTGTAGCGACCCGCTACAATGCTTTGTGATGATGCTGTGCTCTGTGCATTTCCATTTGCAGCAAAGATTTCGTCATTGAAGAAATAATTTACTCCAAATGCAAAATCTATACCAATGGTTTTGCTATCATTGCTCCACATTTCACGAGCTAATTCTACTGCAATACCAGTCATAGTATCATCTACATCCTGTGTATTGCCAGAATTATAATCTGAATATGATGAGCTAGAAGTACCTGACACCTCAGAATATGCATTGTACATAACAAATGCTGTTCTATCTTCATTAATTGCACTTTCTGGTAGCTTCCAATTGATTGTGTAATCAGTTAGAACACCATCCTCGCGAAGATAGCCTCCACCATCATATTCTCCTGCCTCGGCAGCTGCCTTGGCCTCCTCCTTTGTAGTTCCAGCAACAGCTGAAGCTTTAGCTACAGCGCGCTTTAACTGAGGTATATTTTTCACCCCAAGCTTAGCGTCCACGCCATCGCTCCATACTGGACCCACGCTAAAACGCCATTCATTACGATTGTTCTGAACCAATTGAATTGTTTCAGCATCATTTTGAACAGCCATTGCACCTACTACTGCTAGCATTGTAGCAGATGCCAATGTTATTTTTGCTAATGTTTGTCTCATTAGTTTTATCTCCTAAATAATAAAACAATATCTAAATTTAATTAATTTCCTCTGCGTTTGCTTTATTCAAGAATTGGTGTATATTTGAGCTTGAGCATGTAGAAGCCTTGTGGTTTATCTTCCTCATTATCAAATGAGAATCCACCTAATTCATCCACATTCACAGTACCAATTTCAGTAAAATCATCCTCTAGGTTACCTTTTCCAAGAAGAACTAGAGTTGCATTTGGTCCTGGCACGCCCTCCTCTTCTCCTCCAAAGGTTGCCATCTTAATATCAATAGAACCATCTGAATTAACTGCTATATCCTTAAACTTAACGCCATAATCGCTTACTGCATCAAGAGAAACACCAAATGCAAGTGATTGATTAACTAAGTCTACTGGACGAGGGGCATCTGTATAGTGATCAACTAAGTTAGAAGTAATATCAGCTGCACCCATCTGCATATAATTTGTCTTTCCGTATGAAGACCATGCTAAGTAGCAAATGAATTTCTCAACCTGCTCTTTATTCATAGTCTTTCCATTTTCTTGTGCATATAATTCAAACATACGCTCAGAGACAGGAACTATAGATGAAGTTGAATTAATATCCAGAACACCTGCCGTAAATGGTGTATTCAACTCAGAGCTACGAATAGCCTCTGCTGCGGATGGTACAACCTGCCAACGGAAGATAGAACCAGAAACAGACATTGTATCTTGAATTGGTTGACCTGCCTTTGTATTCCAGAGCTGAACCTTACGGTTAGAGGTTACGCGATCCTCAAAGTAGAACCATACATCCTCAACAGCTTCTGGATGACCATCGATGCAACGCATTTGTAATTGTGCAAAGAAGGTACCGGTACCCATATTATAGCGCCAGCCAACAGTACCATCAAGAGTTGGTATTTGTGCATTAATTGTGAAATATTGATAAATTACACCAGAATAATTTCCATTTTCTGCCGCAGTAATTGTAATCAATGCATTCCTACCATAGTCAATATTATTGCTTAAAGAATAAGTCCAATCGGTGTTGTCAATAATATTGCTACCATTTACAACATCCTCAAGATAGAAGCTTGGCACCACAGGAGAACCAGTCCAATCATATGACGCATACTCCATAACAACCATATCCTGAGAAAATGGACGCTTAGTTATTGTGACTGTTGCTTGGTGGATATAGTCATTATAGTTTTCAGCACTTACCTTGTACCATAATGTATAAACACCGGCATCAACAAATGTAAATGGTTCAGCTTGATATTCACCATCCATTTCCATAGCAAAGCTAAAGCTTAAATCAATATCTGAGTCTTCTCCTATTGCGTAGAGAAGATTTGTGTTGATTGTGTGCTCCTGACCGTCATACTCAAAGGCTGTGTCATAATTTGATACATTTTCAGGATTAGAATCATCCTCAATATCAAATATAGAGCCAAGTCCATTGGATTTATTAATTATATTCCACCATGCTGGGTCTGTTTCTATTGGATCATTGTAGTCAAATGTAATTGATGCATAATTAGTTACTACAACACCATCTAGCGCATCATCGCGAAGCTTGATGCGATAGGTCAAGTGACCTTCACCACGATGAGTTTCATCGTTTGGTGGCAAGAAACCAGCATAAACATCCAATGGCCATTCATCAGCATCACCGTATGGGTCTACAATACGTAGATACCAACTAGCAACTCCATTATCTGCATCCAAAGCTACCTCTGTTCTAACAAAGGTATTCGTGCCTTCCATTCTACACTCACTAATGCCACTTGATTTTCCTGCAAGCCCTATATCAACTTGAGAGCCAAAACCAACCTCTATCATTTCAAAGGTTGACCAATCCAAAGCATCTGAGAGTGGATTTGTGACAAATACTTGAGCTGCAGCAGCCTCTGCGTCACTCTTGTTTTCAAAATAAACAGTATATGTGAGCCAATCTCCTGGCTTAACAAAGCGCTCTGTATCTGGGTCACCAAAACCTAAAGGACCTGACATTTCGTTTGGATCACATGATTTTGGGGAAGTAGAACGAGAACCATCTTCATTCTCTCCTTCATATGGATCAGTACCCATGCGAACATCTAGTACACAAGTAGTATATGTACTATCCTCTTTTAAGGAAAATACATTCAGTTGAATAGTATAAGACTCGCCCTCACAAATAGGATTTCCATTCTCATCCGTTGTAACTGGTAATTTACCAGAGATAGTAACAGATTCCTGCTTATAGGCTGGATCATCACTTTGAATACTTATCGTACCCTGCTTTGTTGCAAAATCCAAACACTCAAACCACCTACCGACAAGCTCATCGTCATCTCTAGTAGTATATGATTCTTTTGATGTTAAATTGATTGACCAAGAACCATCAGCATTTGCATCAACTCTAACAACCTCTCCAGGCTTTAGTGCATTAGCACTCAATTGTGGGATATCCCCAGCACTTGCTAGAGACAATGAACTACTTGCCGTTAATCTCCTATTTAAACCCATTGACATAATCGGTATGGCGCTAAACGGATTAACCTTAACCTCATTTATTATAAAGTTATTATCTGGGTGAAGATCATAAGAAGGAAGAATCCAATTCTTATCATCATCAAACAAAATTTCTCCACATGACAATACAAGCAAGACATCTCGTTGCTTAACAATTTTATTGTTTTCATTTTTTGTTGCTAAAGGACGGCCTTCACCAAAAACGTCATTCTTAACATCAAGCATTAGTTTTATATTATTCTTACTTGCACCTGGTAGAACAAATTCCTTTTCCTCTACTGCACCTATTTGACAATAATAGCGAGAAGGATCGCTAGTTGAAGCTAGAATTGCTTGTATATCTCGGATTGTGGATTGACCTGACAATTTTCCATAGCCATCGGTTTCTAATCCTTCTAAATCAATTAGCCATGCATTTATTGAACCATGAACCTGAGATAAGGCATTCTTTGGATTTTTGCCTTTATCCCATATCTGATCCATAAACCTATTGAAACCATCTCTAAAATCAAACCACTCATCAAAGTATTCGTCTTTCTTGCTAAATATCTTTTTATAAGGCACAGATAAATTATCTCCTTGATTTATAATTCCGACATTTATCCACATGCCTGATGAAATTTCATTTGTATTGATTGTTGCTGTCAATTTATTTTCTGCTGCACCGACCCAGGCATTCTTCAGAATACGGAATGATTTATGTGATATTCCATCATCATCCCTAAAATCTAAAGGTGTATTTTTTTGATAATATTGCTGACTATATTGTACAACATCATCATAACACCATGGTGAAAGAGATTTTTTACATGAAAGCAATTCTACACATTCATCTCGTATTACAGCAGCAAAGCCTGAAGATGATGGAATAGGCACATCAGCTCCAACTATTGCTTTCCATGATGAATCGCCCTTAAAGTTAAAGCCAAGATTTGCATACTTTCTAGAATCCGTAATTGTACCTAGGAACCATCTGTGCGCATAAGAATGTCGTCGAAGCTCTTGCTTATTAGCTCCAGTAAAATCTACAGACTTACCCTCATAAAAATCACCATTATATTGTACAAGAGCGAAATTATAATCACCAAAGATTTCATCAACTTCCTCTAGCGACATATCCCACGATGATTTATAAAACTCGATTTGATTGCAAACGCGATTCTTCTTATTCCTAAAGGCTGCAATCCAATCACTCGGATCCATGTCGTTATATTTGTGAACACCGTTGTCCGTTGTAGAAGTATCAAGACCAACATATCTTGCAAAGCAAGCTGTTTTACCCGTCCTTTCCCTCCAATGAGTTATGATATTTGCAACAACATGACCTCCATGGCTATGACCTATCATAGTAGCTTTTGCAGGATTAAACTCGCTAATTGTATTCAACGATGCTATTGACTCATTTACTGCTTCAGGTATATATCCAGCACTTCCAAATGGTAAAGAACCAGGATTTAGACCCCATAGCTGACTTGCCCCTTTAGCCCAATTTATTCCAAGCACATCTCCTTTAGATGACAAAGCCTTTGCCATATTTTTCATCCAAGGATCATCAGAATATCCTCCATTTATATTGTTAGCATTACCATGACACAATACAAATGTATTGTTAGCATTTAACGCAACTTTTTGAATATATTTTTCTGACTTTTCATCATATTCAACAGCTAGTGCCCAATTATTACACTTCGTACACCATTTCCAAACACTAACATCTTCTGGATATACATCCAAGAAGTCTGTTCCATCATCAACAATTGTAGGTTTACCATCTAGTGTATGACAACATCCTTGGGTGTTTGAACTTTCAGGTGATAAATCTGAATTATCGTCCGAAGATCCAGAGCCTGCCCCCTGTGAAGCTATTATATATTTAGAATCTGCAAAGGTTGCCTTTACTAGCTCATAATCAACATAACCAACAGAGTTATCTGAAATCCACTCACCAAGTGCATTATAATAACTAGCCCAAGATAAGCCAATTGAATCACGAAGTTTTGAAATAATTTCATCATCCTCATCTTCATGATAAATCACCCAATCATCATCATAAAACTCACGGAGTGAAATCCCTTTCTTTGCTTCAGCCTGAGCTGCATGGTGGCTTCGGAGGCTCCAACTTACATTTGACCCCATAACTGTAACTGTTACACCCATGCGTTGTGGTTCTCCTGGACGCAAGGTACCAACTGGTGCCTCTGAAGAAAGTCCAATCACCTTAACGCTATTAGTATAGACATAACCATTAATCTTGAAAATCTGTCCTTGTGAGACAATCTCAAAGATTGGTGCTGGCATATCAATATTGCCAACATTCTCATAGTCAATCCAACAGGTAATTGTTCTTCCTTGACGAACAGCATCAGGAACATCAAGCGATGCCTTTAATTCTGCTTTAGGAGGAACATTTGCAACAGAAAATGCGCTAGTAAGCTCAGTTGAATTACCATCTACATCAGTAACTGAAACAGTATAAGTAGCACCAGATTTTAGCTTACTACAATCAAGAGTTGCTGATAACTGAGTAGCTGAAACGACCTTTACGTCATCAATGCTTATAGCGCTAGAAGCTTGACCATTTGGCCACACCTTTATCGTGCAACCATCAGCAAAATTTGCACCAGTCAAGATTAATCCAGTCACTCCTGAATATGGCACAGAGTTTGGTGAAATGCTCTTAATCGCCAAAGCACCACTCTCAAATGTGAGGCTATATTTAACAGAATTATCCGTTAAACTCTCAACAAGGAAATATCCTATTTTTACACCTTCAGGAATGCCTATAATTCCACCATCCTTACCAACAACTACACGTGCTGTATACGCATCTGAAGAAGGCATAAAACCATTACCAAAATAGACGATTGTCCCTTCCGGAGCGGAGATTCGTCCAATCATTGCTTCTGCTCCAGAGAAAATCACCTTGCTTGCGCCAGGCACTGCAGAGCTAGCATCACCAGAAACACCATCCGCGGCTGCAATTTCAGGAATTGTTATAGTTATAGTGCTTGCACTGATTGCAATATTATTTGTTGTTAGCGAGCCTTCAAATATATCGCGCTCACTATTGATATTTACAGCTACACTCCAAGTACCTTCTGCTGTTGGAGGCACGGTAAGCTTTGCTGAACAGCGCATAACACCACCAGTTTCAATGGAACCAACAGAAACAACTCTTCCAAGATTTATTCCATAGCTACCGCTAGAGTTTGTTAGTCTTATCTTGTCACGCCATGAGCCAGAGATATTCTGTAGACCAACGTTAGCGACATCCCAAGAAACTGTAATCTCATCTCCTATTATCGCAGTAGAATCCACTACTACATTTTCAGCAGCTAAATCATTTTGTGAAGTCATGCCATCTGTAGCTTCATAAATTCCGATATCAGCAACACCATTTCTTGGTTGCCCATAATAGTCAAATTCTGGAGCAACGCTACTATCTGCTGCATCAATGCAAGCACTACCCTTTTGTGTTCTAAAGTCACCATTCTCGCCATCAACAAAGCAAGGATCACCCCAGATATTACCGTTTGAACCGATTTGAGTAGCTGTTTGTGCCCCATAATCTATTTCGTTGTAAAACAAACAGTTATTACAAGAACTTGATGTAGACTCAAGAAATGTCTGACAACGGTAAAAGACAGTATTATAGAAATGCTTATTGGAAGCACGACATGCTATTGTACAATCAGCGACAACTCCATTATAGATATAAACACCACTTCCTCCATAATAGCCAAACCCCATTGAAGAGTCTCTAAATATTGAATTGTAGGAAATAAATGAACCACTATTCATTCGAACACACTCGTATGTTGTATGTTCTATTATGCTATTATTAAATATTACAGTTCCGCCGCCACCTTGAATAGCACCCTTATCACCAGTATCACTACAATAAGCTATACGGCAAAAATCCATATTGACTGTACCATTAGCATTAATTCTAGACCAATCACCAGCATAAGGATATGTCTTATCCCCATCCTCATTAGTATCACCACCAAATTCATCATCTTTAATTGAGGTAAAGACAATAGGTTGAGCACGTGTGCCTTGAGCATCCAATGTGCCGTTTACTGTAAGAGAACAACCCGAATTAAACTTAACAATAGCTCCAGGTTGAATTGTTAGCGTAGCACCACTATTAATAGAAAAATTACCAGTAACATGATAAACCCTATCGCCGAGCCAAACCTCTGATGACGAAATCGTTCCACTCAATGTAATTGGCATATAAAATATTGGAAGACCTTGCCACTCGCTAGGTAATTCCTCAGAATTTTGATCCTTCCATCCTAAAGAACCTTCATCAACATAACTTACAGCATTAATAAGAGAACCATCCTCATCATTATAAATATCTTCTGCCAATGGGGCATCACCTAGGTATTTTATAGTACGAAGAGAGCTACAATTTGCAAAGGCATACTTACCTATGCTTGTTACACTTGCAGGTATTGTAATAGATACAAGGTTTGTCATCCCGTAAAAAGCATAATCTGCAATTGCCGTTACAGGCATATTGTCTATTGAAGAAGGAATGAGAAGATTAGAAACATAAACCTCATTTGTAAATGCATTTCCTTTTCCATCTCCGATAGTCACCTTACCATTTTCCACCATTGTCTTACAAGTGGATATATAGTTCACATTATAACTAGTCCAAGGGGATACATCAAAACCACTTGCAGGCCAATATGCTTGAATCATTGTACTTGTAGGGATAGAACCTGAACTAGTTGGTGCATTACCCAAAAATTCTACAAATTTTAGTCCTGAACAACCAGAAAACGCACTATTTCCAATGCTAGTTACGCTATCGGGGATCGTCACGCTCGTAAGACTACTGCAACCCTCAAACGCAGAACTTCCAATGCTAGTTACGCTATTGCCAATCGTTACGCTCGTAAGACCACTGCAACCATAAAACGCACCAGAACCAATGGTCGTCACGCTATCTAAAATCACAACATTAGTGATTGATTGATACGACGAAAATATATCTAATCCATTACTGCATATATACTGACCTACAGTTACAGTCTTGATATTATCTCAACCATAAAAAGCATCATTTCCAATGCTAGTTACGCTATCGGGTATCGTTACGCTGGTGAGACCACTGCAATCCCTAAACGCATCTCTTCCAATGCTCGTTACGCTATCAGGTATCGTTACACTCGTAAGGCCACTGCAATACCAAAACGCCCTTTCTCCGATACTCGTCACACTATCGGGTATCGTTACGCTGGTAAGGCCACTGCAACCATAAAACGCATAGTCTCCAATGCTAGTTACGCTATCGCCAATCGTAACGCTTGTAAGTCCACTGCAATTATAAAACGCATAACTTCCAATGCTCGTCACACTATCAGGGATTGTCACGCTTGTAAGACCACTGCAACCAGAAAACGCACTAGCGCCAATGCTCGTCACGCTATCGGGTATCGTCACGCTCGTAAGACCACTGCATCCATTAAACGCATGAACTCCAATGCTCGTCACGCTATCGGGTATCGTCACGCTTGTGAGACTATCGCAATGAAAAAACACAGAATTTCCAATGCTAGTTACGCTATCTCCAATCGTTACGCTTGTAAGTCCACTGCAACAATAAAACGCCTCCTCTCCAATGCTAGTTACGCTATCGCCTATCGTTACGCTTGTGAGACTATCACAATGATTAAACGCATAATCGCCAATACCACGAGCTCCAGTTAAATTAAGATTTGCAGGACAATCCGCTGTACAATCTACAACCCATCCATCTACAAGTATTACTCCAGGTATTGTTGTTTTATCATAAAGACTTCCATTACAAATAGAAAATGCATCAAAGCCAATGCTTGTTACGCTATCAGGGATCGTGACGTTGGTAAGTTTACTGCAATTATAAAACGCACGACTTCCAATGCTAGTTACGCTATCAGGAATGGTTATGCTTGTGAGATCTGAGCATTTATAAAACGAATAATCGCCAATGCTCGTCACGCTATCAGGGATCGTTACGCTGGTAAGACTACTGCAACTCCTAAACGCACCCTCTCCAATGCTCGTCACGCTATCAGGGATCGTTACGCTGGTAAGTCCACTGCAATCATGAAACGCATAACTTCCAATGCTAGTTACGCTATTTGGAATTACTATGCTCGTTAAACCACTGCAATTCATAAACGCCCAATCGCCAATGCTCGTTACGCTATCAGGGATCGTTACG
>JAFUOX010000051.1 GCA_017481725.1 Kiritimatiellia bacterium
CAAATCTATCCCAGCTAGATACATTTTCAATAAAGTACTTGCCACCACGCCAGCCATATGTGGTTTCTATTTCCTCAACATCAAGAACACAATTGGTATTTGAATCTCGACCAAATGCTACCTCAAAATTATTAGAAGGAGCGGCATTAAACTGAAGGTTTAGCTTTAACTCTTTTACATCAGTATGTGAGGCATTTAAGACAAGATTTGTGGATATCTCGCTATCGGCATAAGGCGACACAGGTTGTGTAGGAACATTTATTTCTCGAGCACCCAATGGCAATGCTACAAAAAAAACAAGGTATATCAAAACTAGCTTGCCTAGAGATGTAGCATATTTATTTGTCGCAGAATGCATATCGAATACATTCCCCTTAATTTGCTCGTTTTTAGTTCTCATGGTACACCTCAAAAATAATCTCTATTTAAAATATATCACACTTAAGAAATAAAACTCAATGAGTTTTGTTCCATTTGAGGTGTAATTTATGTTTATTTACTCTACATCCCACTAAAAATTCACCAAATTTTTCACGAGAAACATTTATAAGTCTTTGATTTATTGGGATATAAAGAAAACCCATAATCTTTCACTTGGAGAGAAAATGGGTTCAGAAAATTGGTATTGGAGCGGGCGAGGGGAATCGAACCCCCGTACGAAGCTTGGGAAGCTCCTATTCTACCATTGAATTACGCCCGCTCGTTAAGGTTTTTAACTGAACTAAATTCTATATTATTTACTTGATTAAAGTCAACACTAAACAACATTAAAATTTTAGGAAACAACGAATTGTGCAATTATTGACGAAATTCCTGCCATTGTGATAAACTATAAGCAAGTAAATTTATGAAACTAAATTTTATAAATGGAGCAACCTATGACAAATAAACTTATCCATCTACGTACCTTGTTGGCAGGGCTATCAACCCTAGCTGCAGTATCACTACCTGCAGAAACAATTACTCCTACCACCCTATCGACAGAATCCTTGAAGTCTGCAATACATGGTGCAAGCTCTGGAGACATTATTGATTTGTCAGGTTTTACTGGGACATTGACTGTGTCTGAAATCATTTTCCCTGAAGTATCTTTAACAATCAAGGGACCAAAAGACAATTCTCTAATTATGACAACATCCATTGAATCAGGGAATTGCGGGCACTCTATTTTCGTAACAAAATCAAGCGACACTTCCCTAACATTGGAAAATCTAACCTTTAAGAACAATATTACTGGAGGTTGGAAGGATAAAGCAACCGAAACCGACGATCGCACTCCAGGCATAATTCGTGCAGTTGGACCTCTAACGCTTAAAAGTTGCCAATTCATTGACAATATGCTGATTAAGGATGAAGCCCATGATAATAACAAATGGGCATCAGCTAATGTGTTTGCTGAAGGCGGTCTTTCTGCAACTGACTGCACATTCTCTGGAACCTACGACAATCGCGATAGTTCTTTTGACTATTATGGAGAAACACTTCTAACTTATGGTGGCACAATTGGCATAACAAATTGTGTGTTCTCAGAGAATGGCAAGACAGGACAATCAATTGGAAATGTGACAGCAGTATATCCTAAAACAGTATCTGTAGAAGGCTGTAAGTTCTTAAACAACCTTTCTCAAGGTGGTTCTGCATTGCTTATTTGCAATTCTGAAGGTCTCGTAAAAATCAGAAATAGCATCTTCCGCAAAAACCAATCATACTACGGAAAAAACTACGTAAATGTTCCTGCATTTCGTGACCTTGTAGCTGCAACCGTTTTTGGTAACTGTGGTGCACTTTGGCTAGTTGAAAACAACACTAACAACTTGCTTCCAAATTCCAACTTTGATACTTTAATTGAAAATTGTGAATTTACAGATTGCTCAAGCTTTGGTGGTGCACGTGGTGGTGCTATCGGTTGGAGAACAATGACAAACTCTTCTTCTATGACAGTTGTTAATTGCACCTTCTATCACTGCTTTAGTGCCGACAAAGGTGGAGCTATTGAAGATGATATAAATAATGGCGAATTATACTTAATTAACACAACATTCTCTGCATGTAGTAGTAATAATGGTGGTGCTGCATTAGATGCAACAAAGGGTGGTGCATATTACCTACTAAATACATTATTGACTTATAGTTACAGACCAAATAGTACACAGCTATATGATTGGTACACTGGTGTAGGACGCTTTGCCTACAATAGTTGGACAAAGTGCATAAATTGGACAAAGTTTGATGCGAATAAATATTCTGACATTCACTACTATGCTGACGGTGAAGGTTCACAAGTTAATGCAACCTACGGAACAGCAAAAACAACAACTGAATATGTTGAAGGTGATCCGTATGCACAATGGACAAATAGCTCTGATTTTACAGCTATTTTAACTGAATATGGAAATTTCTCAACAGATCGCACAGTTGAAAATTCTGGAGCTGGTCCTGTTCCTGTTTTAAATGAGGATATGAGACGCTCTCGTGTTATTGAAATCGCTAAAGAAGGACCTCTTAATGGTGCTGGCTACTATGTAAAGCATAGTGAAGATTGGACTGACATTATTTATAGCAAGGACGGCTCAAAGTGGACAACTCTTCTTGGTTCTCAGGATAAAGCAACTATTCCTTTGACTGCAGACCAGCGTGGAGTTGCTTATAAAAATGGGAAGCCACCTATTGGTGCAGCTACATTTGAGCCTCCTTCAGCTTTTATGATACTTATATTCTAAATATTTTAAATTCAAGATAACAATTGTGAACACTATTAAATCACTAATTCGCATTGCAACTGGTGTTGCTTTAGCACTATTTCTAACAACAAATGCCTCTGCAACAGAAGCAACAGCCAATACAAATAACACATTAAAGGTATTGTCTATTGGCAATAGCTTTTCTGCAAACGCTCACAAATTCCTCCCACAGATTGCAAAATCAATGGGTAAGGATTTGGTTTTAAGAAATGCTTTTATCGGTGGCTGCTCTCTTGAGAAGCATGCTCGCCACATGAAGGAATATGAAGCTGATCCTAAAAAAGGCAATGTTTATCACGGCGGCTCACTAATTAAGCTACTCAAGCTTGAGGATTGGGATATTGTGACAATTCAGCAGGTTAGCCACGAGAGCTTTAAGCCTGAGACCTATGAGCCATATGCCTCTGAAATTATTGAGCGTATTAAACAGCATGCTCCTAATGCAGAAATCGTTGTCCACCAAACATGGGGCTACAATAAAAACAATTATCGCCTAAAGGAGTGGGGTTTGACACCAGAGGGAATGGCTGCTCAGGTAATTGATACATATAAAAAATTTGCTGAAGAAAAATCCTTCCGCTATATTCCAGCTGGCGAGCTTTTTGCAGAAGCAAATAAAACTCCTTTGAGCATACAATCTCATGGATATCCAGCAACAATTTATGCTCGCGATGGCTATCACGCAAGCCAGCATGGCGAATATTTCCTTGGCTGCATTTGGTACAATTTCCTATTCAAGGAACCAGTTTCTGCAGTTGCATTTAAGCCAGACACTGTAAATGAAGAGGATGGCAAGTTCTTGCGCGAGCTAGCTAATACAAACACACTAAAATAAATTTGTAAAAATATAACCTTTTATTATGCTATTACTTAAAGCAAAATCTAAGGGCCTAGCATTTGGGAAAAAGCAGGCTTTAGCTCCTTTTATATTTGAATGGAAGATAGGCGAGCATTGGGGAATCATTGGCCCAAACGGCAGTGGAAAAACTCAGTTTATAAAGCTAATTTCCTCTACCCTCTATGATTTCAGAACCTCAGTTGAATATTTTTTCAAGCCTGCTAAAAACAAAGAGCCAGAAGATATGCTTGAGGTAATTTCTCTTGAAAAGCAGCGAGAACTTGTTGAAAGCCTTGATATTTATGTCCAGATGCGTTGGAATAGCACCATCGAAGAGGATTCTACCCCAACGCTTGATGATTGGTTTTCCCAAGATGCAATAGAAGGTGTATATCCAACAGAGCTAGTTGTTCGCACAAAGGCACAGGTACAACAATTTAATAAACATAAAAAGCAATACATTGAGCAATTTAAGCTTGGAGCATTGATGAAGCAGCACGTGGCAGAGCTATCTAATGGCGAGATGCGCCGTGCCTTTATTGCACGTGCTCTACTCTCTCAGCCACGCATTCTCTTCCTTGATGCTCCATTTATGGGATTAGACACTGCCACACGCGAGCTATTGACAAAGAACATCAATTTGCTTTCTGAGAAGCATGCTATTGCTCTTGCCACTACATCAGAGGCAGAGCTTCCAAGCTGCATCACTCACATCATTGAACTAGATGCAGCTGGCAACATAATTTATTGTGGTGTACGCAAAGCCACAAAACAGGAAAAGGTTAAGCACTCTGACTTTGAAAACGTTTCTGTTGCTAATGCTTATCAGAAGCTACCATCAAAAGCGACCTTTACACATCGTGAGCCAATCAACCCAAAAGCAAAGGCACTTGTTGAATTTGCAGGCACCTCAATTTCCTATGGTGATAACCATGTATTTAAAGATTTCACTTGGACAATTCGTGCTGGAGAGCGTTGGGCACTTGTGGGCGAAAATGGCAGTGGAAAATCTACTCTTATTGCATTAATTCTAGGAGATCATCAACAAGGGTATGCAAATAATTTAAAATTATTTGGCAAGGCACGTGGGAGTGGTGAATCCATTTGGGACATTAAGAAAAAGCTTGGTTGGGTATCCCCGGAGCTACACACCTGCATTGATGAAAAGCTATCAATTTTCAGTGTAGTTCTATCTGGTTTTTCTGATACTCCATATCCAACAGGACGCTTTACAAAGACAAAGAAGGATGCAGCACTTGCGATGCTAGACAAACTTGGCATTGATGTCGATCCAGACGAGCCATTTGGCTCGCTTTCTGGTGGTGAGCAGCGTTTAGTTTTGCTAGCACGTGCACTTGTGAAAAAACCTCCTCTACTTGTATTAGATGAGCCTTGTCAAAATCTTGACAAAAAGAACTGTGAGCATTTCTTAAAATTACTTGATGAGCTTTGCACAGACACTGCCACAGCACTTGTTTATGTGACGCACCTACGTGGCACAATGCCCAAGTGCCTCACACACAAGCTACTTCTCACCCGCTGCTAGTAGAGTACACACTTAGAAGATTAAACGCAACGCATTGACACATATCATTGCACACAAAATCTAATACGTGAGCAACATTAAAATATTAGCTCACAAATAAAGCATAGAGAGCAAAGGAATATATCAAAAATTAACCGTTATTCCTGAATCTCTATTTTATTATGCATGAGCAGAAAGCACATTATGCCAAAGCTCATTGAGGCGTTTGAGCGAGTAGCCTGGTTGTGCAAGGCGAGGAACCCAAAGAGCAAGGCGTGCTTCCTCTACACCCCAGCGATATGCCTGCAAAGCAGCATCGTTGTAGCTTGAGCGAGCCCCATTTGCATAAAGCTCAATGTAGCGCTGCCAAGCAACCCCAAAATCGCGTAGCTTACGCTCCTCAACATCTGGCTTAAGCTGGGCATTTGCAAGGCGTGTCTCCACGCCCTCAATATAACGCATAATCTGTGCAATATTGCTCATAGGTGTGGTACGCATATAGCCAGGAAAAACAAGCCAATTAAGCTGCTCAGTAACGTCAAGTGCTGTGTCCTCATCAACATTATCAAGCATATCCATACATGCATCCCATAATAGCACAATTCCGTGTGCAAGCTCCTTAAGCTTGCCTGCTAGCAAAACAAGATGCTGCTGCTCTGAAGCACTTAAGCCCCGTGCCTTTATTATCCCATGTGCTAAAATAAAATTGCGTAATACTCCTCGAGCTAAATCCTCAGCCGACGGCATAAGTGCCGCAGCTGCTGAACTTAGCTCGACAGACTCTTGTGCGGCTGTCTGAGTTAATGAGGAAAGTGATTGGAAAGAATTAACAGACTGAGAGATCTTTTTACCACCATGCGAAGATGACACACCACCACCGCCAGCAATTGCTTTTACCAAACTAGGCACTTGCTTTAATATACCCTCAATAATGCGATTAATTAATAGCTGCTGTGCTTCATGTGCAGAGATGCCGATTACATGACATTCTTCCCCACCAGCCACAAAAACAGAAAGCTCACGGGCACCACATCTGCCAAGTGCCAGCTCACGAGGAGCAACTGAATTTGTGTATTGCTCGGGCTTCAGCTTAATGGTAAGCTGTGGGAGCTTTACGAGCTTAGAAAGCTCATCATAAAATTCATATAAATCAGAAAGCTTACGTGTTTCATATAGCACCTTTTTATTGGCACTTACCACACGCCACCGCATCTGCAAATGTTCGGTAGGTATTGCTTTTGCAATAATTGACTCTGGGATATGACAATCTGTGGCAGCGTAGATAGCGTGAGAAATTGCTGCAGTAATTGGCACAATATATTTATTGGCAGAAAGCCGCTCAAACACATCGCGAACAAGCGAATCTACTCTATTCCTATAATTACTTCCCTCTACTAACTGAAGTGCAGGATGAAGCACCTGCTGGGGGATTGCTGTAATATAGAAATAAACCAAATCATTTAAATAACCTGGCACCAGCCAATCACTGTGCAAGTAACGCACAAATGGTATTTGTTCTGGGAGCAAGGTACAGGTAATGCCGTCCTCCTCTTCACCTGGTGCATTTTTATATGAGAGGCGCATGCGTTGCTCAGCAAAGCATAGCTCAGAAGGGAATTGAAGTTTATCTGCCTGCCCTGCCTCTGCAGAAAGCGTTGGGTTAAAAACAAGGGCAGATTTTTCTTTATGTGGCAGGGTGTTGATCCATCGCTTGAAGGCGGCGAGATTCACACACACCTCTGGTAAACGAGCCTCATAAAATGCGGCACAATCTGTGGCAATGTCTGCCGCATCAACCTTACGGAGCTTTGCTGCTTGCTCTAAAGCTCTACGCATATTAGAGAAGGTTTGACGCAAGCATGGTGGGATATTTTCTGGAAGCTGGCACTGTGCAATACCCTCCGAAATAAATAGCTCGCGAGAGACCACTGGATATAGCTTAGATATATCCGCATGAGAGTTAGTGGCAATGGTAAGAGCCCCAAGAGTCGTGGTTTTTGTTGCACGAGCAGTGCCGGTGGCAGCGTCCCAAAATTGTCCAGTATAATGAACCTTAGAAACATGCTCAGCGGCCTTTTCAATCCACTCGATAAGAACAGGAGAGACATTGCGAGCAAAGGTGCGAGAGGTATCAACTAGTTCTGCAGCTAGCAGCCACTTTGGTGTACGCTTGGCTAGGCTTGAGGCAGGAAAAATCACAAAGGATTTTCCATCAATTCCTGTATACTCGCGTTTTTCGTCATCATACTTTCCTATATTAGGTAGAAAGCCGCAAAGCATTGCCTGATGGATATGTGGAATTGAGCGAACTTCAGGAGGCTCAATAGGTGGAATTGTGGCAGAGAGAGATTGCTGCTGCCCTTTTTGTCCATCAGCATGCTTCTCACGATGCTTTTCATGCTCTAAAAAGCTTTTATGAAGCTGGAGACGAATTTCCTCCCACTCAAGAATGCGTTTAAATGAGATATAATTCTTTTGGCAGAGCTTGCGCTTTTGTGTGCCAGAAATATCTCCTGTGGCAGGGTGAAAGAATTCCCATAGACGGAGTATGCTATCAAAATCTGAATGAGGAGACTTAAACTGAGCATGGGCTTGATTTGCTTTATCTAGCTCCTCTGCTGGGCGCACATAGACAGTTTCTCCAGAAAGATATGCAACGATTGTTAGAGCCTCGCTATATACGCCAAAATGCTTAGACTCAAAAAGTATGCGTGCAAGGCGTGGCTCAATGGTCAGCTGAGCGATTGCTCTACCAAGTGGTGTTAGCTGATAGCTAGTTGGCGCA
Source organism: Kiritimatiellia bacterium (assembly GCA_017481725.1). Lineage (GTDB taxonomy): Bacteria > Verrucomicrobiota > Kiritimatiellia > RFP12 > UBA3636 > RGIG990. The sequence goes on from JAFUOX010000051.1 coordinate 7,890, forward strand.
TTTGCTGATGCAGGTGAATTTTCTACTGGGACAATTGCTTTAAGCCACATCAATTCTTTATAGCCTTCACGCACAGCAACATTAGCCGGAGGTTCGATAAATGGGAAGGTAGAAATATCGCCAAGTCTTCTAGAAAGCATTGTTAAAATGGTGCCTGCAAGCGAGGTTCTACGTATCTCAGGGTCTGTAAATTCTGGACGCTTTTTGTAGTCCTCCTCTGAATATAGGCGGATACATAAACCCGGTGCAATACGTCCGCAGCGTCCTGCACGCTGATTCGCGGAGGCCTGTGAAATTGGTTCAATATGGAGCTTCTTGATATGGGAGCGATAGCTAAAGCGACTTATGCGAGCCACACCTGAGTCGATAACAATCTTAATATTTGGGATAGTGACAGAAGTTTCTGCTACATTGGTTGCAAGGATTACACGACGCTTACCTGGCACAAGAGTAAAGGCACGGCGCTGCTCTTGAGGAGGGAGGCTTGCCATCAAGGGAATAATTTCACAATCCTTTAAAAAGCGTCCACGTAGAATCTCACAAGCTTCTTTAATATCGCGCTCACCTGGCAGGAACACAAGAATATCGCCAGCAGCACCGGATTGAATTGCATTTACCACGGCATTAGAGACAATGCGAGGGAGCTCAGCATCATCATCTGCATCCTCAGGCGGGAGATATTTGTAAGTAATAGGATATGTACGGCCTGAAATATGAAGCACAGGTGCATTATTAAAAAATTCACTAAAGCGCTGGGTTTCGATTGTTGCGGAGGAAATAATCACACGCAGGTCTTTGCGTTTAAGCAAGAGCTGCTTCAAGTAGCCGAGCAAGAAATCGATATTTAGGGTACGCTCATGGGCTTCATCTATCATGATGATGCCATATTGGCGGAGCATAGGGTCATTTTTTATTTCTGCTAGAAGAATACCATCGGTAACAAATTTGATGCGATTATTTTTATCAGTTTGGCGCTGGAAGCGGTGTTGCCAACCAACGAGCTTTTGGTTACCAAGCTCCTCCTCTACTCGCTCTGCCACTGAAATTGTAGCAACGCGGCGTGGTTGGGTGCAGCAGATGAGACGTTTTTTCTCAAGCTCCATACAAAATTTTGGGAGCTGGGTTGTTTTTCCAGAGCCAGTTTCACCAGAAATGACAATAACTCTATTGAAGCGCATAGCATCAAGTATGCGCTGTTTATGAGCAAGAATTGGCAGGGAGAAGCTCTCCTCTTGGTTTTCGGTAGAATCTGACATAGGAATGGTACAGCAATTACATATTGGTAATGTGTAGATTTTATCACGAATACACTAATATTTGCAATAGAACATTGCCAAAAGAGCCAAGCTCCGCGAGAAACTGAAAATGCGATGTAATTTATGGCAACATCAATAATCAGCTAAATAAATTAGATGCACTTAATCCTCTTTTGTAGGGGACATATACTACACTCATCCACCTTAAATGAGTTGAATATATTGCTTATCTAATTTTAAGTATCAGGATAAGCAAAATTGGCATTAGGACAAGCTGAATAATTAAAAATCTAATAACAACCTGAATTTTGCTCCATTTAAGTTCATTGCGGCAGTGATCATGAATAGGACATCTAAAAATAAACGCAATAAAATGATGGAAAGGAAGAGCACGTTTTTCTTCCTTATTTGTTGGCACCTTGGTTATTCCAGCACCAATTTTCTTTAAGCAAGTAAGATATGCAAGCTTTATAATACCACAAATACCATCAAACAAAACAACTGGCATAATTGCGAACAGAATAAATGGGTTACCAGTAACCATAATTGCAATTCCCACAAGCATACCCAAACCTCTTGAGCCAGCATCACCCATTAGCACTGAGCTTGGTTCTGCATTATACCAAAGATATGCTAGTAGGGCACCTGTAATGGTTGATGTAAGAATTGCCCAATAAGCACCATGTGGATTATGTGGAATTAATAAATATGCAGCAATCCTTTCATGTCCAACAACACCATAGAGGAATATTGTTAAAACAATCAATGAGATAATGGTTTGAGTGCCTAGCAAGCCATCAATTCCATCTGAGCAATTTGTTGCATTTAAGCTTATTACTAAAACAGTTGTTGCAATTAATGTATAGGTAAACCAGCTAACTTCAAATGTGTGCTTGGTAAAAGGAATCCATAGCTCCATATTTTGAAACTTACACAAAGCTAGACCAGCTAAAAATGAAACAGCTATATCTAAAACGAGTTTTCTACCTCTACTCCATGGTTTTGTGGCACGGTCATCAAAATAGCCACAAAGCATAGCAAGATAAATGCAGCCAACGCAAAGCCATTCGCTACTTAGCAGCATACTAAAGCCACGCCAAGAAAATTCTCCACTTTCTGTAAAAAACGCACTATGAGCATTTGGAAGAATTGGGAGCACAAAAAATAGAACTGGGAACACCAAAAGGAAAAAGATTATTCCGGCACCCGTTGGCTTGCCCTTTGAAAATTTTCCATCTGCGGTAAAGCTCTTGCCTCTATCTTGAGGCAGGCGATGCCACAAACGTGGTAACAAAAAATAAGTAAGGCAAAGTGCAAGTGCAGCACCAATGCAAATTAAAACAAGATGCGATCCAAAGATACGAAGTGGGCCCAAGCCGCTAATATCGGAAAGATTTTTTAAGAGGTATAACATTGTTTAGGAGAGAAAAATAATTTAGAGAAAAAAATATGCTGGCACTATATTTTAGGGCAAGCACTAAGAGAATTGAGAAAAAAATGGCACCCCAAGCTGGGCTCGAACCAGCGACCTACTGCTTAGAAGGCAGTTGCTCTGTCCAACTGAGCTATTGGGGTGCAAATACGGTTGTATATATTATGTTTTTTTGAGAAATATCTCAAGAAAAAAATATGTTTTAGTGAATGATTTATAGTTTTTTTTGGAAAAATCCTTAAACTTTTCGAAATAAACCATTCAGAGAGATTGAAAAATGGTCACAAAAATTAAGAATTATGTTTAGAATAGATTTGCTTTCCAAGTTTCTGAACAATTGCAAGCTTCTCTGAAATTGTTTTTACTTTATTTAGGCCTGCATTTGTATTAGATTCCAAGCAGCGAAGACCGCGCCTCAAATGACCAGCCATATCAGACCAACCCAGCTCTTGGGCAGAGCCAAGCACAGCCACATTTAAGATACCAATTTGGTATGAGCCACCATAGACATCACCCCAACCACCTAGCTCTGTTTGATTATTGCGAATATAGCCCAATGCTGCATCAAGAGGTGTAAAAACTTCTGGGAAAGCACCTGATTCATAAAGCTTAATGAGCATTAGTGTTGCCACGGAATGGTTATAGTTATTTTCGCCATCCGCAAACACATCGCCAAGAAATCCATTTGCTTTTTGGTTGCTTACTAGCATATTAACAAGGCTAGCAAAACGTTCTTCTGCAGGATCAATTTCATTAGCATCTAGCTGCTGAAGCATGGCAACTGCATCATAGATTGTGGTTTGTGTATTAGACTCTGCCACAGGCATTTCTAAAATGGTAGCATTTTTCTTGGAAGAAGCAAAAGTAGCCTCATCTGGTTCAATTGGTTGATTGGACATCACAACACCCAAGCCAACGCACAATGCCACTGCTGCTGCACCAACACCAATGCCTGAGTATAACATACGCTTATAGAATTGCTGAGCAAGAAACTTCTCATGCTTTACAGCAGACATAACCTTATCAGAAATGTCAGGAAATTGCTTCTCTGGCACAGCTTTTAGCTTAGAAATTATATCATCATAATTGGTTGGCATATCTTTTCCCTGTTTGGCGTCACTCATAACACACCTCGCGTTATTATTTTTCTTTAGAGAGATATGCTTTTAAGCGCTCAAGACCAACAGACACGCGGGATTTTATTGTCCCGAGTGGCACACCCAAAATATCAGCCGCTTCTTGATAAGCCATACCTTGCATAACAACAAGAACGATTGTTTCGCGCAGGGCTGGAGTAAGAGTATCCAAGGCAGCTAGTACATCATCCTCCTCACCTTTATGCTCATTGGGTGACTCAAATTGCGGTGCGTCCTCACTATATTTTTCAAGCACATTGGCTCTACGCTCTTGCTTTCTAATATAATCAATCAATACTTGGCGGGCAAGCAAATATAGAAAGGTCGTAAATTTAGCCTTGGCTTCATAGGTTGAGCGAACACGATACAATTTGAGAAAAGTCTCTTGTGCGATATCCTCTACATCACTATAAACGCCACAACGACGAAAAAAGTTCATCAAAGCATTTTGATGTTTTTTTACAATAGAGGAAAAAGCATCCAGCTCGCCTGCTTTTGCAGCGAGCATTAGGGAGACATCCTCCTCTGCTGATTTATCTTTTTCCTCATTCATCTGGTTATGCGCCATTAAAAAACACTACGCTGCACCTACAATGCAGCGCATAATCGAATACATCAATTGCTTTTTATGAACCAAAATGTTCTTTTTAGGGGTTAGCGCGGAGTTAGAATTTCTGCACCAGTTGCTGTTACAGCTACCATATGCTCGAAATGAGCTGCTGGTTTTTTATCGCGAGTAACAACAGTCCAACCATCATTTAAAGTTTTAACGTGGCGAACACCTAAATTAAACATTGGCTCAATGCAGATTACCATACCCTCTTTAAGCAGAGGTCCACGCCCAGCAATGCCATAGTTTGGAACAGGAGGATCCTCATGCATTGCTGCACCACAGCCATGCCCAACAAATTCACGGACAACACCGAGGTGAGCAGCTGTTGCCACCTTTTCAACTGCATGTGAGACATCACCCAAACGAGCACCTGGACGTATTGCTGCAATACCCGCTGCAAGAGCTTCCTCTGTTTTATTTACAAGGCGAATTACATCTGGATCGGTAACTCCAACCATTACAGTTTTGGCATTATCACCAACAAAGCCATTATACCAAACACCAACATCGATGCTTACAACATCGCCCTCTTTAATCTCACGGGGACCAGGTATACCATGAATCACAACCTCATTGATTGAAATACAGGTTTGTGCTGGATAGCCATAGTAACCGAGGAATGCACTTTTAACACCAAGAGATTCCATGGTAGAAAGAGCAATATCATCAAGCTGCTTTGTTGTAATTCCAGGGACAACAGCATCACAGGTCACACGCAACACTTCTGCTGCGATACGACCTGCATGACGCATAATCTCCAGCTCCTCAGGAGTTTTGATTTTTATATCCATTTTATAATTTTACTTTACAATGTGAGCTCCTTCGGAGCACTTGATTGTACGGATATCACAACGCTGACTAAACTTGTTTGCGTAGATATTATGTAGAGCGACCGCTGCAGCATCAGCATCTTCTATTTTAACCATAACAACTACACTGCCACCAAATCCACCGCCAGACAAGCGAGCACCAAGCACACCAGGAATACCCTTTGCACCATCAACAAGTACATCTAGCTCTGGGCATGAATTTTCAAAATAATTTACAGAGCTTGCATGAGACTCAAACATTAACTTACCAAAGCCCTCTAGGTCATTATTGCGCAAAAGCTCAACAGCAGAAAGAACACGGTCATCCTCACCAATTGGGTGAGCACTACGCTTTGCAACAAGAGGCTCCATTTCATCTTTATGCTTTAGCCATTCCATCCATGTAACATCACGAAGAGCTGTTACTGGGTGATCAAGAGCTGATGCAAAATATGCTGCAGCCTGCTCGCACTTTTGGCGGCGCTCATTATAAGCACCATCAACAAGAGCATGCTTTGCATTTGTGTTACACATTAGGAAGCAGACATCTGAGCTGATATTAACATTCTTAATTTCGAATGTACGGAAGTCACTCCACACAAGTGCATCCTTAAAGCCATAGATGCTAGAAACCTGATCAAGCAAGCCACACTTAACACCAGCAAACTCATGCTCAGACTTTTGACCAATCCTTGCTAAATCTAGCTTACTTACTTCAATTCCATAAAATTTAGAGAAAGCCAAGCCTGCTGCAACCTCAAGTGCTGCAGAGCTAGACAAACCAGAGCCTAGAGGGATATTGCCTAGGAACATTGCCTTAAAGCCACAAGTTGCAGGCTTTATTTTATTGAAGCCAGCAAGCACGCCCTTAACATAGTTTGACCACATATATTCGCGAGATACAGTTGGAGCTGCAGCATCAAAGGTTGCCTCCTCCATAACATCACCAGCAGTCAAAAATGATTCTGTACCAGATTCTCCTGTTGGAGCAATCGCAAAGAATGTTCCATAGTTAATCGCTGCAGAAAGAACATAGCCCTCATTGTAATCAGTGTGATTACCAAGGATTTCTACTCTACCAGGAGCATAGGATACTACCTCTGGCTCTACTCCATACTTTGCTACGAATTTATTGATTAGAATGTCATAAACACTCTTATTTACAATTTCCTTCTCCATAGTATTATCCTCTAATGATTGCTAGCACTTCATCGCGCTTTGCTTCCATCATTTCCTTTGTTTTTGCCTCAAGATTTAAGCGGATCAATGGCTCCGTATTAGAACAACGAACATTGAACCACCAATCATCAAATTCTACACTGATACCATCAAGCTCAAATTCCTTACCATCCTTGCCATAGGTATCCTTAAGCTGAGCAAGAACCTTATCAGCAACTTCTTTAGAAGCAAGGCGTGTATTGATCTCGCCACTAGCAAAATAGCGCATAATTGGCTTAATCATTTCTGAAAGAGGCTTATCAGACTTGCTTACGATATTTGCAAGAGAAATTGTTGCCATAGCTGAGCTCTCTGCAGTTGAGTTTGCCTTAAAGTAGTAGTGCCCACTGAGCTCACCAGCAAACACAGCATCATTCTCGCGCATTTGGCTCTTAATAAAAGCATGGCCAACACGGCTCATCATAGGCACACCACCTGCCTCTTGAATAACCTCTTTAACAGCCCATGAGCTGCGTAAATCATAAAAAATTACTGCTCCTGGGTTAGTTGCAAGAATATCCTGTGCGATTAATGCAGTCATAATATCCATTGGGATAATTTCGCCACGTTCATCAACAAAGCCAGCACGGTCAGCATCACCATCAAATGCAACACCAAAATCAAAGCCGCCCTTCTTAACTGCAGCACGCAAATCATCAAGGGTTTCTGTTTTTAGAGGATTTGCCTCATGATTAGGGAAAGAACCATCTGGTTCATCATAAAGAGGCACTATTTCAATTGGCAATCCTTCAAAGGTTTTTGCTTCCCAAATACCCATTGCATTAGCAAAGTCTGCAACAATGCGAATTGGGCGTTTAATATCTGCAACCTTGCGAAACTCTGCAGCATATGCATCTGACATATCAATCTGCTCAATCTTACCCTTTTGAGCAGCCTCAGGAGCAAAATTACCTTCCTTAATAATTTTCTCAATATCAGCAATACCAGTAACACCGCTAATAGGCACTGCATTTGCACGTGAAAGCTTAAAGCCATTATACTCACCTGGATTATGAGATGCAGTAATCATAATACCAGCATCACAGCCTAGCTTTGAGTTTGCATAATATGAGATTGGTGTTGAGCAAAGACCTAAATCAACAACATCAGCACCAAGATCATTTATTCCTCTTGCTAATGCTTCAAAAAGAGGCTGTGAATGTGGGCGAATATCTCGACCAACTGCAACCTTGTGACAACCCAAAAATGTTACAAATGCGCGACCAATATCGTAAGCTAATTCTTCTGTTAATTCTGTTCCATAGATGCCACGAATGTCGTAAGCCTTAAAAACTCCTGCCATAATTAAACTCCAAATTTTTATATATACACTAAAATAGTATTTAAAGACAATATTTTAACCTATAAAAACGGCACACTCAAGAAAAAAAACAAAAAAATCAGCAAACGAAAGCATCTGTTTTTTACCCACAAGCAAGCGTGATGCTTGTGGTCACTAAATGTGCACTTCTTCTCACCTAGCGATAGTGGCGTAGAGCACGCACAAATCGCAAAGCTCTACGTGAAGGCCGGCCTATGCCGCGGAGCGAGAAATAAATCCATCTCAAAGCATATTCTTGGTTGCTAGCTATTTAACATAAAGAGCATAGAGCTGACCAGCATAGAAATCTAACTCTATTTTTCCATCCTCTACCTTGTAAATTTCACCCGTAACACGGTTCTCCACCTCCGTTGCATTAGGGATATTGACTACAGCAGCCTTGATATCTGAATAGCCCAAATTTGCAACTGCATAGAAGGTTCCCTGACCATTTGTTGGATATGTACGGGCATGAATATCTTTATTTTCAGATATTCCTGCTAAACGATAACTAGGCACTGCTGGTAATGCCAAAAATGCTTGGTTAAAGCTTCGATAATACTCTGGGAATAAACGACCAAAATTAACTGGAGCAAGATAGCCAATGTAACGAGGGTCGCCATAAATTACTGCCTGTACCTCAGCCATTGGGCCAAACTTGCCTGCACGGTCAAACTGTCCACAGAAATAACCAAGAAGCTCGCCTTGATTTTCTTCTGAAAGCTTATAATAAAGATTATTCTCATTCAAGGAATAATGACGAACCATCATTAGACCATCCTTTGCACGGAATGTTTCCATATCGTGCTCATTCTTTGTGGTATACATTCTATTGAAGGAATAAGACATAAATGCACCATTTGTGTCCTTGTAATTCAATGGATCTGGCTGTGGGCAACCCAAATCCCAGCGCCACTTACCCCAAGTCCACAATGGAGATTGAAGCGTTGTGGCATACTTGTCTATAGCCTCCTGCATTGGATAAAATTTAAAACCAGAAACATCTGCAACCTTATCTGCATCAGCCTCTAATAAGGCACGAATTTCTGCCTTATTAAATTGTTCTGTATATTCCTCTGGTTTATCTGCAGCAACACCATCAATACCACAGCCTCTACCAGGCTCTGAAGCATCTGTTGTATAGAAAACTACAGCTTCCTTATTTACACTTTTGCGAAGATAATCTCTAACGGTTACAATCCATTCCTTACGCTTCAAAAGGAACCAATCGACATAAGCCTTTAATAGCTCAGGATCATTTTGTAGCTGCTCTCTAGTTACACTAATCTTTGTTTCTAACTTATAAACATCAAGATCCTTATCGCTAAAGCTAATAGGATTTGCCTCTGGGCGTGGGCGGAACCAAGCTCCCAAAAAGTTTAGCTTGCCTTTAAATTCCTTTTGTCTAGTAAATTTGCCCATTGTGGCATTCATTAACTTTTTAACATCTGTTTTAAATGTTGAATCTGCAAAATCAACATTAGCGACAGGATAACCAGACCAACTAATATGGGTATATTTTTTTGTTCCATCAATATTAACACAAACGCAGCGAGAACCCATTGCCTTATTTAGATCACCACCTCGGCTACCAGCATACTCATAATAAGGAAGAATATACAAATCTGGATGCTCAGAAAGCATTGTAAGGATATTTTCCCAGCGTTGTGGTTCTGATGTTTGATAATACCAATCATTTCCACCAAAAGGAGAAGAATCCCAGCACTGATTATGACCAAATTCAAGCATATCTTGGCAATATGTATTCATTGCCAAATAATGAATTAAATTCACCTTATAGCGGTAGAAATCTACTGCATTTTTAATTGGTCTAGATTCTGGGCTACCAGAAACTGGTCCATCACCCATTTCCTCACGCCAAAATAGATGGCGGCGAGGCAAGCCTTCTGGAGGATAATTGATTTTAGCAACTAGTGCATCAGGATTTCCTACCTCATAAAGAGCAATACGATAAACAGCAGTACCAGCATTAAATGGATCACCATTTGCACCAAACTGTGCGATAGCAACAACAAAACCATCCTCAGGCAAGCGGTCTGTTGTTTGACCATTTCTAAGAATAGATTTTTCTGTATCAGCAGTTCTATCATGCAAATACATTAGCTGAGTTGCTGTTTCAAATTTTCCAGATAAAGGGTAATCAATTAGCTCTGGATTTGAGCTAACATATCGTGAACCCAAGCTATCACCAAAGGTTCTACCAGTAGAAAGACCAAGTCGTGTGCTATCTGCAAAATTGTTAACCACAAAAGAACGAGGCAAATCTTCAGGATATTCAATTGCAAGAAAATATGCGGCACCTGCCTTTAAGCCCTTACCTCTACCAATTTCATATGCAAAATAGCCTGCACGTCCAGACTCGATTGTGCGACATTTCTTACCCAAGATTTCCTTCACTGCAACATTGCCAAGCTCGTGCTCTGTATACTTATGAGTAGTATCCTCTGCACAAATAATCTCATCTACAAGCTTCAACTGATAATCTGGATTATTGATTGGATTTAATGGATGAGCAAGAGCAACACACTGTGCAAATGCTAGTATTGATAATAGCCTTAATTTCATAAGCAAATTCCCTTAAAATTAATTTTCTTTACTATAAAAACATTTTACACAATATGGTGGCAATACAATCTTTCCAAAGCATGCTTCTTCAGCAAGAATATCATATTGCTCTGTAGGAAGGACCATTTCCGCAGGAGTTGACTTGTAGTTGATCACAAATACATAGCGTTCACCATCTCCCTCACGAACCTGAGCTGTGACTCCATATGGTAGCTCAACTCCAGGCAAACAGCTTTCGATACCTAGCTCTACAACCAAATCCGCATAGAAACTAAACAGCAAATCCTGTGTCTTACCCTCAGCACCAATATACCACGCCTTACCCTTACCAAAGCCATTACATGTAACAGCAGGCTGAGCATCATAGTAATCTCCGTTTGCATATCGAGCAACAGTTGTTGCAGATTCTGCATGAATTACCTCACAAACGTGAGCTAGCTCAAAATCACCTTTGAATTTATTTTTACCTGTTGCTGTAAGCTTACTTACCTCATGATCGTAAAGATAATCTATCTCTTCAGCCCAAATACCAAAGAGGTCACGCATATTTCCTGGCAAGCCACCCATATAAACTAGGTCTGTTTCATTAACAACGCCAGTTAAATATGTTGCAACAAGAGTGCCACCTGCTGAAACATAATCCTTAAAGCGTTGAACAAGGGTCTCACTTACCATATAAAGAGTTGGTGCAATTACAAGCGTATATTTGCTTAAATCACTTTCTGGGCCAACCATATCAACAGGAATACCATTCTGCCAAAAATATTCATAATGCTTCTTAACTGTAGCAAAATATTGTTTGCAATGATCAGATGGACCTGCTGAAGCATCAAGTGCCCAGCGTGAATTCCAATCATACATAATTGCCACCTTTGCTGGTGTGTGGCAGCCCACAACACCCTCTAGCTTCTTCAAATCCTTTGAAAGTTCAGATATCTCCTTAAACATTCTTCCTTCAGGATTTTCAGAGTGATCAATTACGGCACCATGGAATTTTTCAGATGCACCACGCCCCTTACGAAGCTGGAAATAACAAACCGTATCAGAGCCATGTGCAATTGCTTGAAGAGATTTCATTCTATGGACACCAGGGCGGAGCTGTCTATTGATAACACCCCAATTTGTAGGACCTGGGCAAGACTCCATAAGAATAAATGGCTTTCCTCCCTTTAGTGAGCGGAATAAATCATGATGCAAAGAAAAATGTATTGCCAATGCCCTATTATCTACTGCTGGCTCATGATACTGTGGATAAGCATCCCAGCTTGCCACATCCAGCTCTGGAGCCCATTTCCAGAAGTCTAAATCATAGAATGGACCTTCCATAAAATTTGTTGTAACAGGAATATCTGGTGTGATTGCCTTTAAAGCAGCAACTTCTGCCTTATAAAAATCCATTACTTGCTCAGATTTAAAGCGGTGGAAATCAACTCTCATTGAGCAAATAGAAACATCTATTGCATCTATTTCCTCCCAATCTGAAAAGGTATGGCTCCAGAATGGTGTCCACCAACTGTGATTGAGATTATCTAGGGTCTTATATTTTTTCTTGAGCCATTCTCTAAATGCGGCACGACACAAATCGCATTCGCAGGCTGCGTTATACTCATTTGAAATATGCCAAAATGCTAGCATTGGGTGTTTACCATAACGCTCTGCAAGCTTTGTATTAATTATACGGCATTTTTCGCGATAAATTGGTGAGGTTGGGCAATGATTATGGCGGCCGCCCTGCTTCATACGTACAGGTGGGATAAGAGAGCGATGAACCAACCAATCTGCACCCAAGCTATGACCAGGAATCATCATTCTATTTATCTCAGGATATTTCTTTGACATCCATGCTGGCTTTGCACCTGATGGTGTTGCCAATATCACATAACGACCAGTCTTCTCAGCACGCTCAAATAGCTCATCAAGCATAGAAAAGTCAAATTCACCCTCACGAGGCTCCAATGTGGCCCAAGAAAAGATACCCACTGTCATTGAATTAATGCCAGCTTTATCAAACATGGCAAAATCCTTGTCTAAAATACCAGGAACATTTAGCCATTGATCTGGATTGTAATCTCCACCATGAAGAATGTGCTTAAATTTATTGGATAAATATTCTTTTCTCATGTCAAACCTCAATATTTTTTTATAAATTTACAATACAAATGGTGTTAATATAGTTTTGCTTCAAGAAGAGTTTTTGCAAATTCTTCACTTACAACAAATAGCTCTTCCCCACCCTTTATGCGAAGATAATAATCGCCTGTTGGAAGCTGCTTACCAATTTGAATGATTACCGTAGGCATACCGTTTGGTAATTTTTCTATATCACTTGAAAAAACAATTAGAGCCTCTACTTGAGGTATATCAAATCCATATTTATTAATGTCAGTTACAAAAAGCTTTGCAACCCATTCTGCCTTTAGTGTTGATATTTGATTGATAATAGAAATAATTGTTTCAGAAGCGACACTTCCATTTACATAATCACGAGAACGCCAATCTCCAGATGGTGTATAATATGCACTTTGAGAGGAATTTCCTTTTATCAATGAGAACTCTTGTACCTTTGTTGGTTCGAAATTAAATATCTCATGGCTACGGAAGGATGCAGCAAAATTCTTATCTAAAAAACCTTGAGGTAAAACATTTGGGGATACCTTCGTAATAAAAGAAGAGGTTGTTGCCTTTAGATAAACATTTGTAGGATGTGTGGCACTGTCATAATAGAAATTCAGTTGCGTCGCTTTCTCATTTCTATCAGTAAATATTAGTTCAATATATGAAGAGGGCAAAGATATATTATCTGGAGCAATTCCACTATCTGTTATCTGAGACAGGCTCGAAACAAAGCTCTCGGCAGCACCAATCTCAACAGGTTGCTTTGATGGAATTGATAGTTCCCACTCACCTACATCATTAAGAGTTAGAAGACAAAATTCATTGCCATTTTTATATGAAAAACTTGCGATATTATGTATTGGGATAGTAAATATGCTATGATTTCTCATAGTTTCATAGCCCATTAAAAATGGAGCTATCGTGGTTTGGTCTAGTGTAAACACAGAATTATCTATTGTTGAAAATGCATAAACAAGACCAGAATCATTTGGTAGAGCCCTGCCAATGCGTATTTCTACAGGTTCTGATTTACCCATCATCCACAACCGGATTATAGATGGTGCATCCTTTATATCTAACCCATATGGAGAAACATAATCAGAAATTGTTTTCTTTGAAACAATATTTCCAATTGGGTGCCATACAAAGGAATTAATAGAAGAAAATCCTAAGCTTTGAATTAAAGAATCTATAGCCATAGAAGCTGGTGCACGAACTGGAGAAATCATCTCCCACTCACCACTTGCCACTTCCTTCTCTACAACAAAAGAATTCTCTTCTCCTGAAATGATTTCTACCTTGTTAATAAGGGATACAGAATGAGGGAAAAGTGTCTTATCTCGGATATCATCAATGTTAAGTGGAATTATATCACGTAGTACACCTGAGACGATATAAACCTCAGAGGATGTATCTGCTTTAACAAAAACAGTATCTTCATATGGTGCATCATCTCCAATGATGATTGACACCTTATCCTTACCTCTTTTGAGAATTAATTCGGTATTATATTTTTCTAGTCCAAAATCATCCAGAGTAAGCTCTCTTCTTTCACGCTGACGCTTAGTTATACGCTCTCGGATAGAATCCCCAATCAAGGCATTAAACAACAATGAAATTCTATCTGCATTCGCTCTAACCAAATAACCATCGTCTACATACCAGATACCTGACTTTTTAACGCATTTTATTTCCTCTTGCGTTTCTGGAAATTTGATTATAATTTCATCTGTATCCAATCTATTATATGGGAGAAGCGATGAACGTACTGAACGAACATCTCCTTGAGGAAAATATTTAACTGTAAAAACTGTCATTATTACAGCACATACACAAAAAATAAAAAGCCAAAATGGTGTACGCCAACTAAGCATTGTCTGAGCCTTCCGTAGAAGCTTTATCATTTGATTCTTGTTTGTCTTTTTTTGTTGAAACAAGGATACTTATCAAATAAAGAAAAACACTAACACAAATAGCAGAATCTGCTACATTAAAAGCAGGGAAATGAGATGTCTTCCAATAGAAATCAAGAAAATCTATAACATATCCTTGGACAACTCGGTCTATTAAATTACCAAACATACCGCCAAGGAAAAGTCCCACAAACAGTTTTTCAAGCAAGCTCCCTTTTACTATTTCCTTGCGAGACAACCACATAACAACACAAACAACTATAGGCAACAATACAAGCAATAGGCGCTGCCCAGAAAGCATTCCCCAAGCTGCGCCATAATTATGAACCAAACAAATATTAAAAAGGTCTGGAACTATTGGTATAGATTCATGTAACTCCAACAATCTTGTTACTGCAAGCTTAGTAATCTGATCAATTATAATTACCAAGCTTGCTATTATTGGAATAATTTTTGGGAAACTCATTAAAGCACAACCTCATATTTAATTTTGAGAAATATTTGCATCTCGCTTTTTAGCACATTCAATACAAAGAGTAGCTGATGGATTTGCTTGAAGGCGCTCTAGACGAATTCTATTGCCACATTGGCAAATACCATAGGTTCCATCTGAAAGTCTACGTAATGCTGCTCGTATGGCTTGCATCTCACTTTCAATTTGAGTTGCTTGCCTTAACTCGGTTTCACGAGTATTTGCATCACTACCATCTTCAATTTGATTTACTTCATCGGCACGTTCGAGAGATTGTTTGCGTAGAGTTCTAACAAGAACCTTTTTTTGTTCATACTCGTTCTCTAGCATTTTTTTAAGCTCACGAGTTTCACCTTTTGTAAGTCTATGTGGTTTTTTTAATGTTGCCGAAGAGGTTTGAGAAGAAGCACCAACTATTGGAGGCAAAACTAGATTTTTTGGCACTTCAGCAACTTTAGGTGTTGGTGGAGCACTTATGGTTTCTGCAGGTTTAGCCTTTTCTCCAGAGACTTTAGTCTTCTTGGCTGGTTCCTTCTTGGCTGGAGCAGCTGGCTTAGCTGGTGCTGCCTTCTTGGCTGGCTCCTTCTTAGCTGGAGCAACTGGCTTAGCTGGTACTACCTTCTTGGCTGGTTCCTTCTTGGATGGAGCTGCTGGCTTAGCTGGTGCTGCTTTCTTAGCTGGTTCCTTCTTGGATGGAGCAGCTGGCTTAGCTGGTACTGCCTTCTTAGCTGGCTCCTTCTTGGCTGGAGCAACTGGCTTAGCTGGTGCTGCCTTCTTGGCTGGTTCCTTCTTTGTTGGAGCTGATGGCTTAACTGGTGCTGCCTTCTTGGCTGGCTCCTTCTTGGCTGGCTCCTTCTTGGCTGGAGCTGATGGCTTAGATGTAGACTTTATTACAGCCTTTGAAACCTTTCCTTGAATTGAAGAAAGCTTGCCTTTTTTTTGTATAACAGAAGGTAAAACCTTACTTACGGAAGAAGCAATTGCCTTTTTATCTTCCTTATTTGCAATAGCTTTTGCATTAGGCTTAACATCCTTTTTCAATGTTGATGCCTTTTTATTACTACTTGCTACAACCTTTGGCTTTGTGGCGTCCTTTGATTTCATATTTTTTTGAGTAGAGACCTTTACCTTCTCTTCCTTTGAAATATTAACCTTAGTAGCTTTCTTCTTTGTTGCCATAATTATCTCCATTTTTAATTTTATGGACTATATATTAGCAAAAAACCTAAAAAAAAACAACATATATATGCTTGCACTAGGATATTTTAGCAAAGAAATGTGGCTGTTTTTCTTGGATTAATGTTGAATTAGTTGAATATCCTTCCACTTTTCATTATGCCAGCGAACCATAAAAATAATTCCAAGCACTGCAATATATACAGCCATCCATATCCAGCACCAAACAATTCCAAGATTATAATGGAAAATCAACACCTCACCGGGCATCCAAAAAGCCCATGCAAAAATAAGCAATATTGCCATAACAAATTTTGTATCACCCACTCCTTTGAGGCTTCCGATAAAAATAATATTTGCTGTATCGAATATACCCCAAATTGCCATAATTAGCATTAGCTGCCTACCAATTCCAACAAGCTCTTCAAGTGTGAATTCGCAATCAAGAGGCATAAAAAGACTCATTAAGGTGCGTGGGAAAATCACAAAAACAACAAACATTATCATCATATAGAACAAGCCAAGTCGTAAACCAGACCAGCCTGACTTCTTTGCTATTTTGTCGTTTCCTGCCCCTTTATGCTGTGCAACAACAATAGAAGTGGCATGACCGAAGCTAAGTAACGGTGAAAACGCAAGATTATTAAGACTAAATGCAACATTACTTGCTACAGCCTGAACAGCTGGTAATGTGGCAACCATTAATAGAAAAACAGAAAAACAACCATTATCGAAGAACATTTGAAAGCCAGATGGTGCACCAAATCTAAGTAAGCTTTTGAAAGCAGCTGGTCGAAATTTAAAAACCTCACGCCATCCAAGCTCACGAACAAGCTTATCCCTAAGCATCCACACAAACTGTATTATGCATGGAATTGTGGTTGACATAACGGTAGCAACTGCAGCACCACGAATACCTGTCCAATACTCTGGGATACCACATTTGCCAAAAATAAAGATGTAATCGAGAACAATATTTGCCACACAACCAATCACCTGTGCAATTACGTTCGGTTTAAGCCGATTTTGCCCTGTAAAATACCCACCAAGGGCAAAATTAAGTCCAACAAAAACACCACTAAGCATCATCCAGCGAAAATATATTTTAAATGCATTCATTAGCTCTGGGCCATAATTGAACTTATGAATTAGCATTTCACCGAAAGGTATCATTAAAAGATATATTGGCAAGCCCAATACTGCAAGCCACATGCCCTGAACTGCAGAATACACACAATTTTCTTTTCTACCGGCACCAAAATTCTGTGCAACAAAGGTTGAGGAGTATTGAACCACAAACGTAATGATACTGAGCATTGTAAAAGATAAAACAGCACTCGGCATTGATGCGTTAATTGCAACCTCGCTATGCTTAGCCAAAAACCAACGATCAGAGAACTGCATTATAGTATATGCTGAACCATTAATAATAAGAGGCAATGCTATGGCTAAAACCTCACCGACACTGCCTGGCTTATGTTCCTTTTTCTTGAATAATTTCATATAAAAACATTAAAATTTTAATTTAAACAAACTCATGTTCTAAACCATACGTCTAACCGCCCTAGAACCGATTGCACATAGAACCTCATATGGATGTGTCGCTTTTAGATTTGCCCAATCCTCTATCGTTATAGAATGATTACCTGAAGAGCCAATGCAAACAACCTCATCTCCAGCCTTCGCTGTTGGAATTTGCTCTAACGAAACCATTGTATAATCCATGCAAACTCTTCCTAGCACTGGACATAAAACACCATTTATTAGAAGGCTACCCCTATTGGATAAAGCCAATGGCAATCCATCAGCATAACCAGCAGCTACTACACCTACAAGCATATCTCGCGGGCAAGTATAGGTGCGTCCATAACCTATTGATCTACCTGCCTTTACAAGCTTTACCTGCCCCAATTGTGTCTTAATAGAAAGCACTGGCTTCAAATCAAGTGCGCGCTTTCCAACGACATCAAAGGAACCATACAAATTTATTCCTGTACGAACATGCGTAAATGGTGCTTTACAAGCCTCTGGAAGATTGTTTATAGCATCGCTATTGGCAATATGACGCCATGCAAGGTTTATATTATTAGCCTCAAGCACTGAAAGAACTTTCTTATAAAGCTCAATTTGTTGAAGGCTTCCTTCATCGCCATCATACGCTTGAGGAAAATGTGAAAACATACCAACAAGTTCAATATTCTCAAGCCTTGAACAGCGTAAAATATCTTCTTCACAGCTTAGTGCATCAAAGCCAACGCGGCTCATGCCTGTATCAAGAGCAATGTGGCAGAATGCCTTACAGCCTAAACGCTTTGCGATAGCATCATATTGCTCTGCCTGCTCATAATTACATAATGGAATATGAAAGCCTTTTTCTATGGCAGTTTCAAATTCGCAAGGAAGCAATGTCCCTAAAATAAGCTTTGTGCAAGGTAAATCCAAAATCGCCATACCCTCAGCAAGCTCAGCAACAGCAATCGCACTTGTCCCCTCTTGCACCAATAGCTTTGCAATTGCCTCAACACCAAGTCCGTATGCATTGGCTTTTAGCACAGAAATTACTCCTAGAGGAGCAACCGCTGAACTAATCTTGTGATAATTCTCTTTCAAGATGTCCGACGAAATATCAACACAAACTCTTCCCTGCACCAAACCTGTAGACATAAATCACCTAATAATTAAAGTTTATTGATTTTTATAGAAACAATTTTACCTTCAGAAATAAAGCAATCGCTCTTCTCCTTTAGCTGAGCCTTCTCTTCCTCATTTATTGCCACAGACAAATTACGGACATTACGTACAAACAGCACTGGATTGTTTGGCATTACCTCGGCTGTTTCTGAACGCTCAAAGCCATTAATTTCAAAAGCATCTGTTTGACCTTCGCAACAGATTAGAGGATTCTCAGGACGCTCAGTTGAAGTAAAATGTGCTTTAAAATTATTAAATTTTACATTTTCAATGCAACCGATACCATCTGGTTTATCTTCTTCCTTAAAAAGAGGTGTGCGGCAATATCGGGCACCATCCATATTGATTGCATAACAGCGCACGCCCACTTCCATATTATCGATTGTGATATTACGGATTGGAGAGACAACACTCAACAGGCGCACTCCTGTGTGGCAATCCTCTGCATAAATATCCTTAAAATAGATATTTTCAATAGGACCGCAATCAAGATCAAGATTTTCAAGTCGAACAATTGAATCGTCTGCATTCAAAGCAAGCATATCATCGTTTGTTTGTCCCTTACTTAAAGCACGGACATTTTCCACATAGCCATTATTTATGAAGCCAGCGAAATGCAATCCATCTTGATTAAAAGCAAGCTCATCACTCTGAAAGAAAATGTTACGAAAATCAAATGTATCAATTCTGCACAAACGCAAATTATAGATAACAGAATTTGCAAAAACCATATTGCGTAGCTTTAGGTTCTTCACGCGAAAGAAATTCATAGTGGAGCCAGACCATGCATTCGGATTAAATAAATCAGGGTCTTTTGTGTTATATTTACCTTGATTATTACCATCCCAAATACCACCTTCGATGGTAATATTTTCGTTACCATTGATATGATCATCATTGTCTAAAAGAAAATCACCTCTATATTTTGGTGTATCACCACAAAGATATAGGCGAGCATTTTTATCCGCCATAATGTGGGTATTGCTATGTATTTTCAAGGTTGATGTAATCCGATATATTCCCTCTGGGATAACCACCTCACCACATTTATCTAAAAGAGACTGAATATAAGCTGTTGCATCAGTATTTGCTGTATTCATAAAAATCCTTATTTTCTTAATTTATTGTGCAACATTGTACCATAAGCAAAAATATTTTAAAACAGGAAACCACTAAGAGTGGTAACATTCATAAACTTTATAACTTACAAAAGTAAATGCACCTCTTTTGGTGCATTTACTTTTGCATACTACAACACCAATAAACTGGGTACACTATATTTCTGTAAAACTTATGCCATCAAAAGATTTAGCCATTCAAGCAAATTAAAAGAAAGGTTTGTGCTTACTTTAATTTATTAGTTGGCATCTGCAGGAGTCATGCGGTATACAATATCGTTTTTGCGAACTCGTGTGGAGCACTTAAATGTGGCAAGGTGTCCGCGTGGGACTTCGGTTGCTGGCTCGCCATCACATTGAATGTTATCAACGACTATATCAAGCACACCCGTTGCATTACCTTGAATAGAAAGAACATCACCATTGCGAAGTGCATCATTGTGCACCAATAGCTCTGCCACCTCTGCCTTTACAAAGTAATTTGTAATAATGCCGATATGCTCTTTCTTTAGAGTTGCAAGATTCTCGGCACCATCAGAGCAGAATTGATCCTTACCTGGGCGGCCATGATACAAGCCCTCAGCAAGCTCGCGGTGGTAAACCGTCTCGCACTGGGTACGAAGGCGAGCAACAAGCTCCTCATTAAATTCACCTGCAAGCACTGCATCGCGTGCTTCACGATATGCCGCTGTAACAGCTGCAACATATTCCGCATTGCGTCCACGCCCTTCAATCTTAAAGGATTTGATACCAGCCTCTGTTAGTTTATCTAAAAGCGGCAATGCAAAAAGGTCGCGAGCTGAGAAAACATTGTGTCCCTGTACATCAAAGCTTGCTAGAGGTCCTTCTCCAGATTTTTCTTCTACTACTGTATATTTGCGACGACATGGTTGACGGCATTCGCCTCTATTTGCTGAAAAACCGTATGCATGCTGCGACATAAAGCAGCGACCAGACACTGCCACGCAAATTGCACCATGTACAAAGGTTTCTAGCTCTATATCAACCTTTGAAGCAATTTCTGCTACCTCCTCGATTGTGCATTCACGTGCTAAAACAACACGCTCTGCTCCTTGGGACTTCAAAAATGCAGCAGACTCACTATTGCTGCAAGACATTTGTGTAGAAATATGCACTGGCACACCATGACGCTTACACGCTGCCACAGCTGCCCAGTCAGAAACAATTGCAGCATCAATATAAGGCTTTGCAAATGAAAGCATATCATCGAGCTGACCCAACTCGCCCTCAAAAATGATAGTATTAACAGTCAAATACAGTTTAACTCCGGCAGCACGGCACCGCTCTGATGCTTCAGGAAGATTATCTCTAGTAAAGCTGACTGTTGCTCCACAACGCATATTAAGAGTATCTAGCCCTAAATAAATAGCATCTGCTCCAGCATTGATTGCAGCTTGAAGGCATGTCATATTGCCTGCGGGTGCTAAAATTTCTGGTTTTGTCATATTAAAAGCCCTTTAGATATTAAAAAACTGTATTTATCTACCATCTTCTGGCACACAAATACAGTATCAAAAATCATTGAATAAAATCAAATTTTATTTTTCCCAGCGGAAAACACTTGAGCCCCATGTTAGACCAGCACCAAAGGCTACGATAAGAATATTATCGCCCTTCTTGATGCGCCCATCTGTAACCGCTTCCTTAAGAGCAAGAGGAATAGATGCTGCTGTTGTATTTCCAACCTTATGGATATTAACAACAACCTTTGAGGAATCAATTCCAAGCTGACGCCCTACTGCATCAATGATGCGTGTATTTGCTTGATGAGGGACAAGCCAATTTATGTCAGATAGCTCTAGGCCAGCAGCCTTTACTGCCTTTGTTGCAACATCAGACATACAGCGCACCGCATGCTTGAAAACCACATTGCCTTCCATCTTCACATATTGGCGACGCTCATCTAAATTTTCATGAGTCAAAGGCTCAGCTGTTCCACCAGTTTCGATGCGTAGCAATTCTGCCAAATTACCATTTGCACCAATCATTGATGAAAGGATACCCTTGCCGGGCTCTTCAACACGCTCTAGCACAACTGCACCAGCACCATCACCAAATAGAACACAAGAAGCACGGTCCTGCCAATCAATGATGCGGCTCATTGTCTCGGCACCGATAACTAGCACACGCTTAGCTGAACCAGAAAGTATATATTGCTTTGCATTATCTAGAGCATAAACAAAGCCAGAGCATGCAGCCACTAAATCAAATGCTCCTGCATTTACTAGACCAAGCCCAGCCTGCACAAAAGAAGCAGTTGATGGAAGAGGTCTATCAGGACAAATTGTTGCTACAATTAGTAAATCAATATCTTCAGGTTTAACACCTGCATCCTCAAGAGCTTGACGGCCAGCATTAATTGCTAAATGAGAGGTATAAACACCCTCTGAAGCAAAATGACGAGTCTTGATACCTGTACGTGTGGTAATCCACTCATCATTTGTATCAACAAGCTTAGACCATTCCTCATTTGTCATAACCTTCTCTGGGACATAAGCTCCAGCACCTGTTATAACAGCAGAATATTGAGGACCTGCATTACACATTGCTCTCTTCTTCCTTATTTTGTGCAGCTTTTTGCTCTGCTAATTGAGATAAATTCTGCGTAATTTTCTCTGAAATACGATTTTTAACTGCGTTTATAGACACATGGATTGCATGATAAATTGCCTTATGGGAAGAAGCTCCATGTGTAATAATAACTGTACCATTAACACCTAACAATGGAGCACCACCATAGACTTCAGGATCCATACGACGCTTCAAATTCTTTAGTGCTCCCTTTAAGCATAATGCACCAAAGATACGTAATGGATTAGCCTTAAATTCTCGCTTCATCCAATGAGCTATGGCCTTAGCGGAGCTTTCAACAGACTTTAGTAGAACATTTCCTACAAAGCCATCGCATACGCAAACATCGGTCTTTCCTTCAAACACATCATGCCCCTCAATATTACCACAAAAATTAAGAAGCTTATTTTGACGAAGACGTTGAAGTGTGCGCTTGGTAACATCATTACCTTTTAGCTCCTCACCACCAATGCTCAATAAACCAACTACAGGCTTCTCTTGTCCCAAAATTGCTTGAGAATAGATATTACCCATAACTGCAAATTGTTCAAGCTCTTCCTCTGAACAATCTGTATTTGCTCCTGCATCTAGCACAAGAATTGGTTTGCCTGCTGTTGGTAGCACCGTTCCAATTGCTGGACGGCGAACACCTGGGCAACGGCGAACAATAAATATTGCTGCAGCAACCATTGCACCAGTGCTACCTGCGGATAGAAAGGCATCTGCCTCTCCATCCTTTACTAGCTGCATACCACGGCAAATAGAAGAATCTCGCTTAGTGCGTACTGCCTGTGCTGGTGCTTCACACATTTCAATTACTTGAGTTGTATGAACAATACTTAAACGAGAAGACTCGCTAACATTATATTTAGCAAGCTCCTCGCGAATTGCTGTTTCGTCACCGACAAGCACTAAAGATACATCCTCAGGAATATCTTTATAGGCCTCAACAGTGCCTTTAACAATCTCATATGGAGCAAAATCGCCCCCCATCGCATCTATAGCAATACGCATAGCAATTTATTGCCTTACTTATGCTTCGACAGTTACAACCTTACGACCACGATACATACCGCAGCTTGGGCAAGCATGGTGATTCTGGCGTGGTGCACCACACTCTGGGCATGTTGCTACTGAAGCTAGCTCTGCCTTCTTCTGTGCACGGCGCATACGAACGCGCATCTTTGACTTTTTCCTCTTTGGTACTGCCATTTTTAACTCCGATTTCCTTTACGTATTAACGTTTCTATCTTATAAGATACCATCCAAAGCATCCCATACGCTAGTTTTTTCATTCTTTTTGCAAGAACATTTACCCTCAGAAAGTGGCTTACCACACTGAGAACAAAGCCCTCTACAATCAACACTACACAATGGGTGATTAGGAAGAGCGAGTAGAATACATTCTCTGAGCTCATTTGTCAAGTCAAACTCGCCTGAATCTGGCGAAATTTCCTCAGAAAAATTAACTTCTGAGCTAATTTTTAGGGAAATTGCCTTTCCACAGCGGCAACACATCCCCTCAAACATAGCGGAGCACTCTCCCATCACGAGTAATTCTTTATCAAATAATTGAACTGTCAATTTTGATAAAATCGGCCCTGCAGGTGTTAACAAATCATAGGAGGAGCTCTCCCACTCAAAGCACCCTACATCATCCTCACCCAAAATTGTTTTTGGTAACTCATTATAATCTGCTAAATAAAGCTTCATTGCACACCTTACTTTCCGTTCAATCTTGAGATTACAACATGACGCTCAATATAACGCTGAACAGCAGGAGGAACAAATATACTTGTATCACCAGCATATTTTGCCACCTCACGCACGGTGCTTGAGCTAACATAGCTATGCTCCTCCTTTGGCATAAGGAAGAGAGTCTCAATTTCAGGGGCTAGCTTACGATTTGTTTGTGCCATCTGAAACTCATATTCAAAATCACTGTATGCACGCAAACCACGTAGTACAACGCGCACCTTATGCTTGCGAGCAAAATCTACAAGCATTCCATGCATTGGCTCTACTACAACATTTGGCATATCTGCAACTACCTCTCGAGCCATTGACAAGCGCTCTTCACAAGAGAACATAGCTCCTGCCTTAACAGAGGTTGCTGCTATTGCAATAATAACATTATCAAATAAAGAACTAACGCGCTTAATCAAATCAAGATGACCAAGCGTTAATGGATCAAAGGTTCCTGGATATATAATTGTTTTACGATTTTCCATTTTTTAAAATTATTATTTTAATGTTACTTCTTGCTATTCTTCTTCAATATATTTTACTCTAAGCAGGCAAAGACGTGTTTTCCCATACTTGCGCTCACTTATCATCTCCCACCCTTTAGGAAGTAGGGGCATTGGGCTGCCAAGACGCTGCTCAACAACAAACACACCACGCTCTGCCATTATTTCTGATTTTGCAATCGATGCGAGTAGCTCATCAATACCGTCGCTCTTCTCCTCTGTGGTATATGGAGGATCTGCATATCCAATAGTTACATAATGCTTACGATAACTTGGACGAGCAAGCCATTGCATTGCATCTGACCGCACTATCTGGGCTCCATCCATTGAGCCACAAATTGTTTTTATATTTTGCTCTAGAACGGCTGCCACACGCTTATCGTGCTCAACCCAAATTACCTCCGCCGCACCTCGGCTCTTAGCATCAAGTCCAACTGCACCTGTTCCAGCAAATAAATCAAGAAACACAGAATCCGGCACGACATCGCGCAACATTGAAAAAAGCGCCTCTCGCACCGAATCCTGCGTTGGGCGAACAACCCCAGCAGAAGGCATCTTTAATACCCTTCCTCGATGTATTCCCCCAGTTATTCTCATTTCCTAGAAGTTCTCTGCAAAACGCTCAAAGTATGCTTTTGCATGTAGACATGCTGGGCACTTTTCTGGAGCAGAAGAACCCTCATGGATGTAACCACAGTTGCGGCAACGCCACTTAATTGGTGCACCATTATCAAACATTGTACCATTTTCAATGCGCTGCAATAGCTTGTTATAGCGCTCTTCATGGTATTTCTCTGCTACAGCAATCTTGCGATACATAGCAGCAATCTCATCAAAGCCTTCCTTTTCAGCAACATCGGCAAATGCAGGATAATCATGTGACCATTCCTCATTCTCACCTGCAGCTGCTGCCTTTAAATTCTCAACTGTTGTACCAATCTTTCCTGCTGGATAAGTGCAAGTAATCTCAACTGGACCACCCTCTAACCACTTAAACATACGCTCTGCATGCTCTTTTTCTTGAGCTGCTGTCTCTGCAAAGATATCAGACACAAGCACATAGCCTTCCTTCTTAGCTACGCTAGAAAAGAAAGTATAACGATTACGAGCTTGTGACTCACCAGCAAAACTCTTTAATAAATTTTTCTCTGTTTCTGTACCTTTAATCATAAGTTTTCCCTCCAATTTTACCTAATACACAATAGTTATGTATCGTTTTGTGTACATTATACCTTATAACACAAAAAAACTTCAAGACTAAATTTAAAATGCAAATACAAAAGGCACATTGTAATTTACAATATTCTTCAACCGCCACTTTGGATATATAAGATGGGGCACACGAGGGGATGCTCATGGAGGTAACGCTGGGCGTCGGGTCTTCTCTGCCCAACTTCCCCAACTGTCAATCTGTCAAACTCGCAAACTATCAAACTCGCAAACTTCCCCACTATTCAACTTGATAACTAAAAAACTATTGAATTAAAAAGTTAACAAAAAGAGTTTTAGTCTATTCCTTTTTTTCTTCCTCTTCTAGCTGCTTAAACTTCTCCGCATCAGCAATAGAAGTATGACCAACAACCTGACCATTATCTAGAGGATTTACCACACGAGCCTTCAAATCTATAAACAACCTACGTAAATCCTTTACACCGCCACATAAAAACCATACCGTTGAAACGGAACCAATCAAAATTGAAGCAACAATCGTTGTAATAAAGAAATATACGCTCCAATCTTCGCCCGTAAATGGTTTTATTGAATTCCAAATCAATACAACAACAAACAAGCAAATAAAATTCCAACCAATTGAATATGCAAATACACTCCAAGCAATAACCTTATCACCCTTTGTATATTCTGGAGTAATACCAATTAGCGTACCATAAAGCTTTTGCCAGAAGGTCTTTGGCTCAGCCAATGTACCATTAGTCAAATCCTCTTCATATGCATATTTGTTACGATGCAATAGACGATCAAGATTAAATTTTTCCTTACATGTTATCATAGACACTATAACGTATGATAGAATTGCCAAAACCATTGATATGAAATTTAGCTCAATAGCAGTAACTGGGAACTTTTCTGCAAATAGTTGCAATGCAGCCTCGCGTCCATTTTCTGCAGCACCACAGCTCCAATCTATCCATGGCACAAATGGAGAAGAGCATTTTACAAAAGCATCATATAAAGCTTCATGCCATCCATGCTCAAATATGAATGGGTATATACTTGATGCCCATGTACGCTGAACAATCAATCCAAATGTTGCAAAGCCACTACCAAAAACAAGTGCAGCCCAAGCACCAGCTGTTGTTCCCACTCTTGTGTACAAGCCTCCAAGCATAATTGGTCCAGCAGCTCCAACCCAAATACCGGTCATAATCTGAATGAACATATTGATATAATCAAGCTGAGTGAAGAACAATGCCACAACCCAGAAGAAAATAACAACACAAACTGTTCCAATTTTCAAATATTTAATATGCTCCTCAACTGTGAGTTGACGCTTCTTTAATGGGATTACAATATCCTGAATAATCGTGCTTGAAGCATTAAAAATACGTGAGTCATCTGTAGAAACAAGAAGCATCAACATTAGCAATGTAAATAGAGCGATCAAAGCTGGAGGGAATTTACTCTTTAACACAATTGGCATCATCATTTGATTATATGTTGTGCGGAATTCCTGCACCTTTGCTGCACTCTCTTTACCCTCTGAAGCCACTGCTTGCCCTTGTGCAAGTGCTGCTGCATTTGCTAGCTCTAATTGCTCACGAACTGTGTCAAAAATGATTGTATCACGATTATTATGCTGAGAATATGGAGCCTCGGCAGTAGCAGCAGGAAGTATTGTTAGCTCAGAAACTGCTGCTGATAGCTGCTGCTGGAATGGCTTATCATTAGGGAAAATTTCTTCTGCCACACGGCTAGCAAGATTTTCGCGAACACCTTTTGATTCTGCATCAAATCTACCACCATTCATAAATACAATAACGTAGATGGCTATAACGGTCATCATAGTCCATGCAAATCCACTACGCCATGTTCCTAAAATACCAGCCATCTTTTGTTCATGTGGATTCTTTGCAGATGTAGAAGTATCGTTACCAATCCATGCTGGACGACCAATCACAGAAGACATTAGAACCACAAATACTGAGAATAAATTAAAATCGCGCAACTTAGATACATCAAATGGATTTAAGAAGTTTTCTCCTGGAGCCCTATTAATCATAACAGGCTGAACATCTGTAAACCAAGAAATTTCTGTTAGAATAAAAACAGTGAATACAACAAAGATTGGGTAGCTAATAATTCCTTGAATACTATCTGTTATAAGCAATGAAATGCGCCCTGCTGGCCAAATAATGGAAAGGGCAAATAGCAAAAGAATTGTAACCAAAATAGTATATGTTGGGATTGTATAACCAAACAAAGCAATCGAGGTTGGTAATCCTAGGAAATAAATAAAGAATTTAACTGCAATAGCAGGAGCAATTGCGTTTGTAATCATCTCTGCTAGAGTACGGACAGTTGCTGCAAAGAAGCGAAGAGGTCTGCTATAACGAATTTCCAAAAATTGTCCCATAGAAAGACAACGTGTTTGACGATAACGATATACGCAGAATCCAGTTAAAGCCATAACAATACCTACTGGCTTATAAAGCTCTTGCCAAAAGCTTAGAGCCATGCCACAGCGATATAACTGTTCACACATACCAACCAGAACAAGTACAGAAAGTTGAGTACTTAAATCACCCACACAGAGAACATAGCGCCCTGCTACACGCCCAGAGGCTAAATAATCTGCAATATCTCTTACATAACGTTTAGAATAAAAAGCTATGTAAATTATAAGAGAAATTGGAACAATTACGATTAACCAATACAAAAAATTCATACATACTCCATTTGGTTGTTATTCTTATACTGTTAAATTAACAAAAAATAAACTTTAAAACAAGCGAAAAAATAGACAGCAAACATTGCAGTGTTAGAAAAGCGAATCTACATACGCATCTTAAATGAACTCAAAAATCACTAATCTCCCAAAAACGATTCAGGGAGAAACTTTAATTATTGCAGGCGACCTCTAATTTCAACGATTTCAACAAGTGCTTGTATGCGCTTTCTCTCTGCGTCAATCGCTGCAGCAACTTGAAGATTATTCGCTTTTGTTTCTTCACTAACCTGCTTATTCAATTCAGCAACATATTCATCAACATAAGAGATTAAGGCAATATCAATTTTACGATTTTCTTCATGCTCTCGTGCAATAAATTGCTTAGTTAAGCTATTTAATTCTGGTGATGCTTCATTTACAATAATCACCTGATTTTGTACAAAGCGCTCATGCTCCTTAGCAATTACACTAACGCCATCAAAATCGCCTGCTTCCCTACGATTTACAAGTAAAACATCTAACGCCTTAATATAATCAACACAGCGATCCTGCTCTTTAAGCTTCCTTTGAGAGGTAAACTCTTGCATCTTACTCTCAAAAGCATTACGTTTATTTGCAATAATATGCATTATCTGCTCATTGCTAGAATCGGATAAATACATGGTACTTGCCATGTCTGGATGTTTTTTATCAAACTCATTAATGTAAGATTCTGCAGAAACATAAAATGAGCTAGTTTTAACAATCCTTTTGACTTTATGATAAGCTTCAGCATCTGCCATCAGCATTTCTGATTCTTTAGCATTACCAGTCCCTTCAGCACTAGAGCTTTTACGCATTAGCTCTTTAACTGTTTTATCTAATGCATCCAGCTTCTTATTAGAAAGACTAATATAATCCTTATAAATTACAGCCAAGCTTGTGTCTCGCTTTAAAATATAAGCCTTTTGTAGACTTATAATTCTATGTGCAGCTTCTTGATTTGATGATATAAGCTCTATCTTTTCAGGGTTAGATTTAAAACGATTTAATTCATTACGAACCAAAACCCAAGCTTCCATATTTGCCTCGTTTTTAAACTCATCAGAAAGTTTAGACATAGCATCAATATAATCGTTTTGTAATTCTTTAACTCTGCTATTGTATGTACCTTGGTATTCCTTTTGAATCTTATCAAATTCTTTTTGTAGTTCAGAAGCATTTTCACCAAGCTTTTCATTAGAAGCAACATTTATTGAAGGAGTATCAGAATTTGTAGAAAACACCTCAGCAATACTTGTTGTGCCTAACACCTGAGCCATTGACTCCATTGGTCTTGAAATATGCAGTGCTCGAACAAGCAAATTTGCAGGATACCAAGCTACACGAGCAATACCATTAGGTAAATATGCCACTGCTACTGGTAAAAGAAGAAAATAAAGCAGCACTACTCCTAAAAAAACAGGATAGCGACGAAGCCGTTTTTTACGCAAATGTTTTTTATATAGATTCTCTAATCTACACTGCTCAAGACCATTTGCAGAGCCTTCAGTTGCCTTAATTGTTGATAAGAGAGAATATCCAAAGCTCCAATCATTTAAAGAGAATGCTCTTGCAACGCGAGATAAATCCCTTCGTTGCTTTAGCTTTCCAAACTCAGAAAGCTCTGTTTCATAAGCCTCTTGAGAGAAAGAGATAGAACGAAATTCCTTAATAAAGCGCTCCGCCCTTTCATAATTCTCTGCATTAATCTCCATAGAAATGATTTCTGCAAGCTCTTTGCGGCGTTCATGCTTCTTTTTTGCTTCTGTGTAAATTTGGTTCAACTCATCAATTAATTTTCTACCATTGGGTCCAATTGGGTCAAAATTAAGAGGTTTAGAATTATTTATTAAAACACTTTCATACTGTGCAGTAGCAAGTGCAGAGCGAGCCTCATCTAAAGCCAATTGAACGCGCTCATATTCCTTACAATTTGCACCACATGCACTACAGAACATAACTCCAAAATGATTTGGAGCACCACATTCTGGGCATACCGTGCCACCATCCCAGCCGCAGCTACCGCAATAACGCGTTGCCAATGGATTGATAGTATCACACCATTTACAGCGCCAAGTTGTTTTTACAGTTGGATGATCATTATGTGAAGCAGATTTACATTGAATCAATGCTGCAATAAATGCCTCTACTGTTGACCAACGTTGCTCTCGATTAGTGGCCAATGCCTTAACAATTACTGGACGAATTTTTTCAGCTATATCATCCTCACGGAAGAAGCGTGGATTTTTACCAGTTAAAATATAGTATAAAATTGCTCCTAGTCCATAAATATCTGCACGCTCATCTGTTGTGCTAGCATCCTGTTCTTGCTCTGGTGCACCATAACCAAGAGATATAAATTTATCGCCCTTAACTGTTAAAGAGCTAGGTGCTATATCAACATGTGTAATACGGGCAAGCCCAAAATCAACAATCTTAGGGAAATGAGAAATATCTATAAGAATATTTGTTGGTTTTAAATCACGATGTATAACACCAGAGGCATGTGCGGCAGCAACAGCACCACCAATTTTAGCCATAAAATCAATGGCCTCTTCAACACTCATCACCCCATTGGTTGCAATATATTGCTCAAGTGTTTGAGGTGGATTTGGCTGGTTTGGATGCTCTGGATCTGCAACCGCCCCTTCAATATACTCCATAACAAAATATGGACCATCATTATCCTCTCCAATGAAGTATATATGAACAATATTGGCATTATTTAATGAGGCAACAGCCTTTGCCTCATGAAGAAAACGTTTGCGGATTTGTGAATCTACAAGAAATTGTGGTTTTAAGCGTTTGATTGCTACATAACGATTTAAACGGATATCCTTTGCGAGGTATACCACACCCATACCTCCATCTCCAACCTTGCTTTTAATCGCAAAGAAGTCTTCAAGCTTATCCATTCCAGATGAGCTCTCAGGATGAACATTAGAGGCAGAAATAATTTCTGTCTCTACATTTGAAAGAATTTCGGTTTTTTCGTTTGTTGGCATTTTAGTATGTACAGCATATGCTTTTTAACATACGCAATAATTTTTTTTATAAATAAAAGCAAGGTAGAGAGGACAAAACCACTCTACCTTGTAACAAAATGACTTTATACTATTACTTTAGCTCTTCAAGGCTCTGCTCAAGGTAATCTGCGGTTGCCTTACCATAGGTATTGCTTTCCTTTGCTTTGGTAAAGGCTTCCTTTGCCTTTGCAATAGAAGCAGCAATTTCTTCTGCTGGTTTTCCTGCTTCCTTTTGAATATCAGCAATTCTCTTGTAATTTTTGCCAGCTACAGAATCCTTTGTATAAACAATATCGCTAGTTGGATCTGGCATTGCTTCATCTTCTCCAGCAAGCAATAGCTCTACAAACAAAGAATACTGTTTAATTGCTTCATCAAAATTCTTTGCTTCATAAGCGCGATCTGCCTTTGTTTTAGCAATTGTCATTTTAATCCAAGCTTCATCTCGTTCAGGAACACCCTGCTCAAGCATTGCAATAACCTTATCGTAATTCTTGGTCAAGAAATAACCATCAAGAAGATTCATTCGTAGAAGATTGGCCAAGCCCTCATCATCAGTTGCCAATTTTGGGAAAAGCTCTTCTCCAAATTTACATACCTCTGCAAGCACCTTTGCATCATTAACAATATCGAAGAAATATGATGAGAAAATACGATATAGTTCACGAGGTGAATAGCCTAAATCCTTTAGTTTTGCAAGGCGAGCAGGATACCATGTAATATCATTTTTTAGGATAGGAATACCAGCCCATTCACGAGCAGCATACATTCTTGTGCGTGGGTAAGTATCAGGAGATAGCTCCATCACAATAGTAAATAGAAGCATTTCTGTTTTATCTAATTTACCAGTTGCCTTTGTTTTCTTTACTATCTTATTTATCTCTTGTTGAACGATAGAATCATCGACAAACTTTAATGCCTCAGGCAATAAGGCATTAACAATATCCCAGTCTCCATTAATGTACTGCTTATGAAGTTCAGCAAATACCTTACCTCCATTTACCCAGTTACTATCTTGATCTAGCTTGGAAAATACAGCAGCAAATTTGTCAATCAAAGGAAGATCGCTCTGCTTCTCAAAAGACATAATTGTTGCAAAAACATTACGAGCGATTACCTCGGTTGAGAAAACAGTAGAATATTTATCTAGAATATTTGAGATTTCCTCAAAGTTTCCTGCAGAACGCTGCATATCAACAACCCAATTAAAGGCAACCTGTCTAAGCTCAACGCTAATTGGCTGCTCAAGAAGAATTGTTGCCCATTTCAATGCTTTTTCTTGTTCATTAGCATACAAGTATGAGCTATAAATAATTTCAAAGCCTTGACCGCCTAGCTCTTCGTTTGTACGAATAAGGCTCAAAAACTTCTCTTCTGCCTTTGAAGACTCACCAATAAAGCAAAGGTAGCTTATATAATTCAAGAACAAGCGTGGATTTGCTTTACCAATCTTTTCGTCAACAAGGCCAGCCTCAAAAGCAACTGTTGCCTCATTAGTTTTTCCTGTGGTTAGCAAGTCTTCAATATTATAGAAAAACTCATAAATTGCTTCATCATTATTTACAACAGCTGTTTCCTCTGCTGGAGCAACAGATTCTGCAAGTGCAGCACTAATACAAACTACACCAATTGCAGCACTAGTTAATGCCTTATAAAATTTCATTTTAATACCCTCTTACTTAAGATAAATTATTATTTAATTTCTTCTTTTGTTTTTTCAATAACAGTTGTTGCTGTTTTAATAAAACCTGAAATATTAGCCAAATCTGTTGGCATAATCATTGTATTATTAATCTTAGCAAGCTTACCAAATTCTGAGATATACTGCTCTGCTAGGCGTAGGTTCATTGCATCCTTACCACCTTCTGTTGTTGCAATTGCATTTGCAATTTCACGCAAACCATTTGCTGTTGCCTGAGCAATTAAAAGGATTTCTTGAGCACGACCATCAGCCTCATTAATACGGCGAGTACGCTCACCCTCTGACTTTGCGATAGCTTCCTGCTTCTCACCCTCAGCACGATTAATGCGAGACTGGCGGTCACCTTCTGATTCAGCAATTGCTGCACGCTTCTCACGCTCAGCACGCATTTGCTTCTCCATTGCATCTAGCACAGAGTGAGGAGGAGTAATTGTCTTAATCTCATAACGCTTAATTTTTACACCCCATGGATCTGAAGCCAAATCAACCTCGTGGCAAACTGCCTCATTAATTGTTGCACGCTCTTCAAATGTTTTATCAAGCTCTAGCTTACCAACCTCTGAACGAAGAGTTGTTTGAGCTAGCTGTGTACATGCAAAAAGATAATTCTCAATACCATAAGAAGCCTTAAATGCATCAGTCACCTGAAGATAAAGCACACCATCAATTTCAACCATGATATTATCACGTGTGACACACTGCTGTGGTGGAACATCTATTGCCATTTCCTTCATATCGCGCTTATACTTAATCGCATCTACAAAAGGAACAAGAAAATGCAAGCCTCCTTTAAGAGTTGTTTGATACTTTCCCAAACGCTCAACAATCCATTCCTCCTTTTGAGGAACAACGCGAGCTGTTTTATAAACTGTTACACAAACAGCAATTAAAAGAATTAAAAATATTACAGAACCCATAATAACACCTTTCTTTTTTATTTTTTGATTTTTTCGACTATTAAAGTTATATTTTCTCGTGCAACGACTCGAACCTCTTCACCTGCTGCTATTTCCTCATTTGAACGAGCTGTCCAATAAGAGCCCTCAAAGCGAACCTTACCACCAACTAAACCGGGCTTTATTGTTTCCTCAGTAATAGCAATAGCATGAGAAAAATCATCGCAATCTGAATTAGCAACAGCCTTCTCTTTATTCCCTTTAAAAGCCTCTGGGAAAAATTTACGAGATGCATAAATCACTGACACCGACAGAATTGTAAAAATAAATATCTGCCATCCCAATGCCATACTTGGGAAAATTGCAGTAACCAATCCCATAATAAGAGCTGCAGCCCCAAAAAAGCATATAACAAAGCCAGGCACGATAAATTCAGATAAGCATAGTATTATACCAAGTATAACCCAAAGATCCCACATAATATTATCAAACAAAAATCCAATATATGTCGACCGAAGCATATCTAAAAACTTATTGATAAAATCCATAAAGCTCTCCTTAAAAACATACAATTACTTTTTCTATTCAATATGCCTTTATTATCTCATAGTAACACTTAAATTGCAATAGAGAATTATTTGGGTAAAGCCAAGTTTTTGTCAGAGCAATTTTGATCGTTAGAAACAATTCCGCCCATCTACCCTACTTTCTATATTTACCTTAGGATTAAGACTCCATCACAGGCCATTGAGCGGGTTGCTCATGACGTCAAAAGCACTAGCTCACACCCAATACCGGGACACTAATGCATAAAAATAGCTTAAAATCAAGTATTTTTTCTTTTTTGTTTGACTCTAAGCATACTGATTTGTTAAAATTACAGACGTTTTTTATATTATATAAGGAAAGAGATTACCTATGAGCATAATTGACAATTTATTAGCACTACAAAACCATGATGCAATTATCAGAAGCCTACAACAACAAATTAACGATATCCCTGTCCGCATAGAACAGGAAAAGCATCTTGAAACACGTGCTCATGAGGATTTAATCCGTGTAACAGATCAGCTAGCTTCTATCCAAACACAGCTTGATGAATTACTCGTTCGCCAAAGTGATACAATTGCAGCAATTGATAGCATGAATGCAGATATTGAAGTGGCAGTTGCAAGTCGTATAGCTGCACTAGAGGAGGCTGTTGGTTACAAGAAGCGCGATCTAATCACAATTGAAAGCAACATCGCCCACGCAAAAGAGAATCTAGCTCTAGCTGAGCAAGCTCGCACTAATTCTCAAAAGAAATATGCTGATGCTACTGCAAATGTAAAGGCTTATATTGAAAATATCAACAAGAAGACAGAGGAAGTTCAAGCAAAGCTTAGTGTTGCAGAAGAAGAGCGTAAGGCATTGGTTGAAGTATTTCAATCACCTATCGAGAAGCGTTATTTGGCTTACTATGAGCGTTTTAGCAAGCGCCGTTGGCCTGTAATTGCTCATATTTCAAGCAACTCTGTTTGTGAAGGCTGCCACATGGCTCTACCACAAGCCAAACAGCAGGCAGTTCGTAAAGCAGAAGGCATTGTTACTTGCGACTACTGTGGTCGCATAGTTTACTAAGCCAAGGACGATAGCTTAAGTTATTTTTGTCGGGCCTGTGAAGGACGAGTCGCTGGCAGCTATAGCTGCTGGAGGAAAGTCCGGACTCCACAGGGCAAGGTGTCCGGGTGTAATGCCTGGAAGGGTGCGAGTAAATCGCATCGATGGAAAGTGCCACAGAAAACAAACCGCCATCGGCATTCCCGGTGGCAAGGGTGAAAAGGCGGTGTAAGAGACCACCGTAGCATGCAGAAATGCTTGCTGCAAGGCAAACCCCACTTGGAGCAATACCAAATAGGAGATGGCTTATTTGCTGCCCGTAGATTAGCTTAGCTTTGCTGAGCAGCCATTTCGGGTTGGTAGCGTTAGATGAATGACTCGAATTCTCAAAAAGAAAGACAGAATCCGGCTTATGAATTCACAGGTTCGACTTTATTTTATTTTAGCAAATGTAGCAATAGCAATCTCTTTGATGCTTGCTTGCTTCTTTGCCGTCCGCAGTTGGAGAAATGCTTCTGCTACTGAGAAATCATGCAGGAATGACATTTCTACAGTAAAAGCTCAATTCACCACACTACCTGAAGAAAACATTATTATTTCTGCTGCTGAGGTGATGACAGAGCTTCCTATACGTACATCAAGTGGTGAACTTTCAAAGCGTTTTAGACTTGCTGGCATTATTTTTGGCACACAAAATTTTGGTGCAATCAACCCACAAGCTATCATTGATGACAAGCAGCTTGTACGACAAAGTGTTGTAATGCGCGGTGATGAGGTTGTTTCTGGAATAACTGTTGTTGACATCAAGCAATCCTCTATTATTTTAAGAGATGCAGTGGGAGAGGAAGAGCTTTTCCTTGAAAAGCGTAGCACATCCACTTCTACTACAAAAAACGAGACCACTGAGAACCAAGCAGAAGAAACAGTGATTTCAAGAGAAGATGCAGCAAAGCGTTTTGGTGGTGTTGAGGTATTTCCAGGCCGTTGGGAATTTGATCGCAAGGTTGTAATGAACTATTATGACGAGCTTATGAACAACGGCGAACGTATGCTAACTATTTTTGACTCTATGGATCCTGTTTATGAGGTGGATGAAATTGGTGGTCGCAATATCACTGGCTATGAGGTTGGTGTTGAAGGCGAACAGGAATTCTTTATCGCAGCAGGCTTAGAGAATGGCGATATTGTACGTGCCGTAAATTCTGTGCCAATGGCAAATCGTAGATTTGCTGAACGCTTTATCAAGGAATTTGTTAATGGGCAAACGGAAATGTTTGTTCTTGAGGTAGAGCGTGACGGCAAGGTTGAGAAAAAGGTTTACACTATCAAGTAAAAGGTTATGGGCTGCTTAAGGCTCAGTGCTATAAAGCGCTTATAAATGAGCATAAAGCAGTGTTAGCGTCGCAGGCTCAAACAGCGTGCTGGTGCACGTAAAGCGACTGGTAGTCGCTTCTCCATACTCTTTCAGCCCGCGAGCATGATGCACGTGACGCCAAAGGGACGCAGAGACGCGGAGGCCGCAGAGGTCGCAGGGCTATGACGCTGCATAAAACACTAGCGGAATGAGCTTTGCCTTGGGTATTGCTACTCTTTCGAAGCAATTTGGCAAATCTCATCCACTAGTGTGCTCGCCTAGAAGTTTATTAAGATGAGGAGGCGATGCACGAGAGATTCTTTTTTTATTAGAGAAGACTAGAAAGTTTGACAGTTTGATAGTTTGATAGTTTGCAAGTTTGACAGTTAGACAGAGAAGATGAGGGTGGCAGAGCCGCCCGGTGTTGCTGGGGTTCAAGGTGGCAAGGTACCAAACTTTGCCTCCTTGAGCATCGCCAACAATCGCCAGCCCACAACCACAAATGATATTCAGACATTTAGACATTAGACCATTTTTTCTATCGCGTCTAATCTCGTCCGCTGCGTCCTCCGCGTCGCAGCGTCCCATCTTCGCACTTTTGAAGCGTGCTGGTGCACGCAAAGGGGCTGAAGCCCCTTTCTCCGATATTTTCCAGCCTGCGTGTGTGGTGCACGTGACGCCGGTGGGGCGCATTATTTAATTATGCTGCCTGCTGTTATTATTTGCTTATCACCTGCAGCATCTACTATCACAAGCTCTCCAGCTGATGTAATGCCTGCAGCTACACCCTCTACTACACCAGCATCTGGTGTATCAATCTTAATTTGTGTATCTACAAGTAAATCGTATTTACTCCAATCAGAAACAATCTCGTGCGTAGAATAATAGCGTAAAAATCGTTGCTTTAATGAAACTGCAAATGTTTCAGCCAATGTGGCTGTGTCTATTGCTTTTACAGAAGCTTCACCAAGCTCTATTAAAAGAGATGTTGCAGGATATATCACTCGTGCTGGGAGCTGCTCCTGCGAGGCTTTTACATTTAGACCAATACCAACAATAACGGCTTTCGAGTCACCCTGCAAGGATGCCTCACATAAAATTCCAGCAAGTTTACGCCCATTTAGAAGAATATCATTTGGCCACTTGATGCCAACATTATTTCCAGCAAGCACCGGCAAAGCGTTTAATGCTTCACACATTGCCACACCAGCAACAAGAGTTAGCTGCGGCAATAGCTCCATTGGAAGCTCCGGACGCAATATCATGCTCATATAAAGGCCAGCACCAGAGGCAGAGCTCCAGCTATTACCATTGCGTCCGCGCCCATTAGTCTGCTCCTCAGCAACAACATAAGAGAACTCTGGAGTTGTTAGCTGATGTGCTAGCTCCATAGCCTTATCATTTGTAGATGGGAGTGATTTAAAATAGTATGCTTGCATTTTACCAAAAAGAGCAGGCTTATAAAACTAAACCTGCTCCCATAAGAATTTCTTATTCGCCTAAATTAGATAAACATCTTAAAGGTCTTGAACTCAAATGGCTTTAGAGCAACCTCTGCACCATTTGCTAGCTCGCTAGAATAAGCCTTCCATTCACAGATGTCACACTCAACAAAGCGTGCATTTGGATAAACATCTGATGAAAGCTTAGCAACTGTATTGTGACCAGAGGTCTCAGCAATACGAATTACAAAGCAATCCTCCTTCTCTGCCTTCTTAACAACAGACAAGTCAACAAAGCGACCCTCCACCTTAACTGGTAGCACAGCCTTGCCCTCTACGCCTTCGAGCATAGCAACACCTTGGTTGATAATTGCTGCCTGAGCAATTACTGGGCATTCAGCCATTGTTAAATTACCGGCGTGTGGCAAGAAGCTATATACAAAGTGGTGCATGCCTCTATCTGCGATCGGATCTGGCTCTGTTGGTGAACGTAGTAGAGAAATTGACATTACATCATTCTTTACGCAGTAGCCATACTTACTATCTGTTAGTAGAGCAACACCTGCATCAAGATCAGAATAATCAACAAAGCGATGACCCAAGCACTCAAACTGAGCATACTGCCACTTGGTGTTATTATGTGTTGCACGACCAATTGTGCCGTACTGCACCTCATAGCGAGCCTCAAGTGCATGAACAGCAACTGGGAACTCAACGCGAGCTAGCTTATGATTTTCATTCCAATTTACATCAGTTACGAAGTCTAGACGCTTGCTATCCTTCTCCAACCAAATGTGCTGAACAAATGAGCTTGCATCACCTAGCTTCATCATAGCCATAATACCTGTACGAGCAGGACCTGTCATTTTCTCTAATGACTCAATCTCTGGCTCATGAGTTGGCATTCTTACTGCATACTCATCGATATCCCATGCATCATAGGTATGAGGATGATCATCATATAGAGAAAGCTTATTACCACATGCATTTGGAGCAATAAACTCACGCTTTAGCTCCTTATCGTATGCACTGATAAGCTGTAGCTTCTTGTTGAAGCGATATGATACCAAATCATTCTCAAGAATTGTGACATCGGAGTCAATTGGCATTGTCTCAACCATAGCAGGAGCAGCCTTACCAAGCTCAAGCACAACAAAGCTCTGAGCAGGAACGGTTACCTTTGCAAGGCACTCACCTGCCTCACACTGAACAACCAATGCCTCTCCATTTACAGCTGCACTAGTAAACTCATCTGGCAATGTAACCATACCAGTAAAGTCAGTTGCAGATGGGTTAAACAATGTTGCAGCTTCCTTATTTTCCTTGAATAAACGCTTTGCTACAGCATTTGCAATATCATAGCACTCTGCCACAATCTTCTTCATCTCTGGAATAGCTTCTGCATAAACGCGATGAATTGATGAGCCAGGAATAATGTCATGGAAGTGATTTATTAGGAAGCGCTTCCATAGAGCCTTAAATTGCTCTGCAGGATAATTTGCGATACCACCAATAGAAGCCATCATTTCTGCAAGGCGTAGAGCCTCTTCGCAGCGGCGATTCCATAGCTTTACATCTGCCTGAGTAGTAAAGGTTCCGCGGTGGAATTCAAAGTATAGCTCACCCTCCCATGTATCCAACTCATCCTTATATGAAGCAAGCTTCTCAAGAGTTGTTTGAGCAAAACCAAAGTGTACGCGTGGGCAACCATTTAGATTCTCAACACGAGAAACTCGGTCAATATAAGTGTAGGATGGGCCACCACCGCCATCACCAATACCATACAAGCATATTGCTTCATTGATTAGACCTGCTTCTTGGTTATTCTTCTCATGCTTCTTTAGCTGGCTAGGAAGCATTGGTGAATTGTAGTTATCCTCTGGAGGGAAGTGAGTAAACACCTCACTGCCATCAATACCACGCCACATAAAGGAATTGTGTGGGAAGCGATTATAGCGGTTCCAAGAAAGCTTCTGGGTTAGGAAGTAATCCACGCCAGCCTTCTTCATAATCTGAGGAAGATTTCCAGAGTAGCCAAATACGTCAGGAATCCAAAGGTTCTTAACATCCTGACCAAATTCATCCATATAGAAATGCTTACCTACAAGCATCTGGCGTACAAGTGACTCACCGTTAGGGATATTGCAGTCTGCTTCAACCCACATACCGCCCTGAAGCTCCCAATCTCCATTAGCAACAGCCTTCTTAATCTTCTCATAAAGTGCAGGATAATGCTCCTTTGTGAAAGCATATAGCTGAGGCTGAGAAGCACCAAACTTAAAGCCTGGATATTTCTCAATATTGTGAATCTGAGAAGCAAAGGTACGACCAGTCTTGCGGATAGTTTCGCGCACTGGCCATAGCCATGCAGTATCAATGTGAGCATGACCAATTGCTGTGACATCAAGAGTTGCAGGATCAGCGCCTAGCTCAAAGATTGGCTTAAGAGCTTCACGTACTGCTGCTGGGCCACCACGCTCCTGTGGTAGAAGATCTAGTGCACGGCTAGCAATACGAATTACCTGTAGCTTACGAGGATTCTCTGCTGGCAAAGCCCCTACCAAATCAATTATGATTTCTAAATCAACAAACAACTCATGCACAACCTTGTCAAATTGAGCAATATCCATACGGATTACAGAGGAAGTGTGTTTACCATGCAAATCCTCTGGAGCACACTCTTCACGATGTGGGTTTGCCTGACGAGCAATACCAAACAAGGAGTTTGCTGCAGCATCTAACCAATAGTCTATCTTCTCTCCACCCTGACACTCATCGATAAGAATCATTCTATCCTTGCGGTAATCTGTATCAAAGGTTGCTGCATCAGTAAATGCATAGATTGGGCAGCCTGTCTCATCAAAAAGAAGGGATTCGCCATTTGTTTCAATCTGAAGTGCAACTGTCTTGCCCTTCCAAGATGCAGGCACTTCACCTGTCATATGGAACCAAGCACAGTCAAACTTCTTACCCCAAACCTCGCCCTGCTTAATTGGCTTATATTCAAGCTCCAAGCGCTTTGCATAAGGGACAGGCTCTGGTGTGACTGCGACCTCTAAATCAAGCTTTACTCTCTCACCATAAAGGTCTTCTCTCTTTATGCGCTTATGTGCTTCTCTAATTCGATCAAAATGAACATCTGGATAAAAGTGGGACATAATATAATCCTTTCATAAATAAAACAATAGCCTCAAGGGCATTTCTCAATATTCTACCATATTTTTTTAATGCAATTCAATAACTGCATTTAAAAATTGAGGTCTATCAAAATATTTAAAACCTCTAATTTAAAACAAATGTTATTAGTTCCAGAAATCGGTTGGCTCCTGAATTCCAATACTCTTTGCTTTGAATTCAGGATTTCTACCTTCGCTACGCTGTGCTTTATAATCCTTTAGTGCTTTATAAACATAGCCACCAACAATAACACAGACAGGTATGTTGATAAAAGCAAGGACACACTGTGCAATATCTGCTAAATCCCATGCCAAGCCCATCTTAATTGCAGCACCATAAGCAATCAATACTGCACCTACCACACGAACAACAATTAAAACACTCTTGCTTGGAACCTTGCCAAATAGATAATTTAAGCAATTCTCTACATAGTAGAAATT
Source organism: Kiritimatiellia bacterium (assembly GCA_017481725.1). GTDB lineage: Bacteria > Verrucomicrobiota > Kiritimatiellia > RFP12 > UBA3636 > RGIG990. Next base: position 50,151 of record JAFUOX010000051.1, read on the forward strand.
ACCTAGCAATGTTGTAAATGTAAATAGAAGCATTGCTGCAGCAATAAAGATAGGTCCTATTAGACCAAAGGTTGAGCTAATTGCCTCCTGAACAAAAGGAGCACCTGAATTTTCTGCTGTTGGTGTGACACCAGAGCTTAGGCACATAAATGCTGTTGCAGAGCAAATAACAAGTGTGTCTATAAATACTGAAAGCATCTGTACAAGACCCTGCTTTACAGGGTGAGAAACATCTGCAGATGCAGCAGCATTTGGTGCAGAACCAATACCTGCCTCATTTGAATATAAGCCGCGCTTCATACCAAGCATTACAACAGAACCAGCAAATCCACCAAAAATTGCTTTAAAATCAAATGCACTTTGGAAAATAGTGCAGAACATAGCAGGTATTCTCTCTATATTGATAATAACAGCAGCTAATGCGAATAAAACATATAAAACACCCATTAGCGGAACAAGGAATGTTGTCGTCTTAATAATGGTTTTGCAGCCGCCACAAACACAGAAAAAGAATAGTAATGCAATACCAATACCAAAATACCAGCAAACATTAGGTGTTGTTTTATAAAATTCAAATGTTGAAAAAGCGCTCTGCAAATTGTAAGAAGCCAACATATTGTAGCCAACGCCGTATGTAAAGATTAAAGCCAATGTGAAAATTGTTGCCAAAATCTTAGACTTTAATGTTGATTCAATATAGTAAGCTGGGCCACCATAGCTAGTACCATCATCCTTTTTGCGTTTGAATATTTGTGCAAGTGTAGATTCAACAAATGCAGATGCTCCACCAATTGTAGCACAAATCCACATCCATACAACTGCGCCTGGTCCTCCTGAACAAATTGCAACAGATACACCAATAATGTTACCTGAACCTACGCGTGAAGCTGTTGACACCATCAATGCACTAAAGGAAGAAATGCTACCTGGCATTGATGGCTTTCCCTTTACTACTCTAATTGTTTCCTTTAGCAGTAGCTGGATACAGCCAGTACGAACAGTGAAATATAAGCCACCAATTAGCAGCACTACAGCCAAAGGCCAACCTGTCAAATATAAGAGATTTTTATATAATAATTCCATTTTTTGTTTCTTTCAATCAATTGTGAATATAATTAAATTTACATTATTGGCAATTTTATCAAAAATTCAAAATAATAGCAATCAACATCGGGAGCAGCCACATTTTAAGAGAATCCAGTTAATAAACTTATATTTTGCAAAAAAGGCGTGAACCATAGCCCACGCCTTTTTTCTTTAAACTTCAATGAACTTTTCTGTGCCGTCTGGCAATGTAATCTTATACTTGCCACGGAAGCCACGGAAGCACACCTTGCCACCCTCAACAGGAAGCTCAAGATTTGTCTTCCACTCCTTGTTGATTAAATCATTCAACGCATAGTATGACTTCTTAGGTGTCATATCTCGATGGAACAAGCCTGAGAAGCTTGGCTCTCCTGGAGCACCACAATCATCAACCACATTCCACCAAGTAATTCCCATCATTGGCTCAAGGCTGAACCATAGGCGATAGAAATTCCTTAAAAGAAATGCCTGCTGTTCCTCTCCGTCAGGTGTTTGTGGAGAAGTAAGTGTAATTTCACTTAGATGCACTGGCAAACCACAAGCCCAATTATCCATCACCATACTGCGAAGCTCTGTCGGGCTCTTCAAGTCAGATCTGCCCTCTGCGATATCCTGACAATCCTTAGGATTGAATAGATGCATCTGCATTCCTTGATTATCAATTTTGCAACCACGCTCCATTAAGCTCTCAATCTGACGCTTATATCCTGCACATACATACCAATCATTGATATTAAGCTTAGCACTATCAGGAAGCTTCTCTTGAGCCAGCTTAAAGCTCTTAAAGGTGTAATCGCCAGGCATTAACCAGCAGGTAGATTTACAGATTAAATCATCCTCTACAATGTTGCCTTTATCAAAATCATCTCCTGACTCATTAACCACATCCCAGCTATCAACATCATCGCCATATTTTTCAGCAATATCAATTATACGATTCCAATGAAGCTGATTGAATTCCTCAACAAATTCAGGTAGATCTGCTTCAATTTCTTTTGGTGACATTTCCGCAAATTTTCCCATTAGATAGCCATTGCCACGAGGAGCACTAGGTATTGTCTTCTTGTATTCCTCAGGAAGCTTGTCTGTCAGCCAATGTGGTACATGCCAATTACAATTGCTCCATGTCAAAGGATGACCATGAATGCGAATTCCCTTCTCCTTGCAGAATTTAATTAAGGTAGAAGGAACAGGTCTTCTCCAATGAGGTTGCTCCTTTGGATTTGGGCAATTATTCCAAAATTCCTCACTATCCTCATAACTGGCCTCATGGCGTGGCTTTCCTTTTTTCATCTCAAATTTCTTCCAATAGAATGGAATTGTGGCAGAGTTAAAAAGTGTGCCATAAAGCTCTTTATATTTATCATTACATTCCTTTGATCCTAGCTGATCAAAGTTAAAAATATGAGCTCCAAAAATAAAAGAATGAGTCAACTGCTCAATTTTTACCATTTCGCCATCAGCAACGCCTGATAGATCAATAGAGGCATCCGCCTTACGATTTTTCTCAATATCACGATCAATTTGAGCCTGAAGCTCATCATTCCAAAGCTCCCAGAAATGATCTCCCATACATGCTTTATTCATTTTTTTACCTTTATTACAAATTTTATTTAAGCGGTGTGCGTGCTTTAGCAATAAGCGCACGCTTTACCTACTCCACTTATCTCTTACTTCTTACCTATTACTTCTTACCTATTAGAAGTATCCACCCTTTTCAATAATTTCGGAAATGGTGTCTCCACTATGTACCCAAGAGAAAATATCTACCTCATTGCGCTCAATTCCTTCAGCACGTAGAAGTACATCATAAGCAATTTCACGTGGTATGCAAAGCACTCCATCTATATCTCCAAAGATAATATCGCCTGGGCGAACAGTCACTTTACCGATTTTGACGGGCACCTGATAATGTGTAATCATGCAGCGACCTAATGAACCATTAGATGTACGATACTTGTAGAACACAGGGAAATCTTGCTCAAGAATTTGCTTTGTATCTCGAATACCACCAGCAATGACGGCACCTCGAATACCTTTTGTCTTTGCTGTCGCTGTCATCACGCCGCCCCATAGAGAAGCCTCTGTATCCTCTGATGTATCCCAAACAACCACACCCTCTGGCTTCATATCATCAAGCATTTGTGCTCGAAAAGTCATTTCTCCTTCAATCATAACATTTGGAGCAGACTTCACAGTAAATGCTTCTCCGCAAACGGTCATGTGGTCACGCAATGGCATAATAGATGAAGGTAAATTCTGATTTAAAAGTGTTAGCTCACGCATCACATCATTTATGCAGCCAGTATAGAGCTTTTCATAGCGTTCACAAAGCTCCTTAATTGGAATTGGCAACTCGTTGGTTGGAATGTGCTGACGCTGTGCAATAAGCTTATCAAGCTTCATTAAACCAGCTTCCTTTGCTTTCTCTCTCATGTCCTTTAGTGATGGCATTTTTATTCTCCTTTTTTAAATTTTTAGTTAAGACAAATTTCTTTTGTTTGAATAGGATTTTCAGAAAGGCGAAGCACCTGCTTCTTTGTTACTCCATTTCCCTCTATGGTTAATTCATAATCGCCATAGAAGCCGCGTAGAATAGCCTTACCTTTTTCATCTGTTTCAATGGTTGCTTCTGTTCTCCACCTATGATTGAATAATTCATCAATCATATCATAGGCTGGCTTTTTACTTAAATCATAGCGCAACAAACCACCTCTATAATAATTTTCTCCCTTTGAGAAATCTCCCTTTTCTGCACCAACGGCATACCCATCAATTAGATTCCAGTAGATAATACCATTCATTGCTTTATGAGAGAACCACAATGGATAGAAGCGGCGAACCATTTCAGCTTGGAACTCCTCATCACCGGTCTCAGGTGAATATGCCGGGAAGGTTATCTCTGTAATCTGAAGTGGCTTTCCAAGCATTGCATAGCAATCCATAACATCAAGGTGACGCATAGGGTCACAGCTCTGCTGTGTATAATTTAGGAAGTGCTCACGCTTGCAGAAAAGATGAAATTGCATACCTATTGTATCAATAGGAGCTCCCTTAAGTAGAGCACGCTCTATTTGCATAAAATAAGGGCTTCTATCATGGAAAAACTCATGATTATTCCAAATATAATTATCATTTATAATCAAATTGTTGCCCGGGAAGAATTGTCGTGCAGCATTAAAGCTCCACTCAATCAAATCTCGTGCATAATAGATGCTTGGCAGGTGTTTTTCTTCATTGTGATAGCACCAAAATGTCTCATTTGTTACTTCCCAATCTTGAATTTTATCTGCATATAGCTCGCCTAGCTCTTTAAAATGCTTTGTCAAAAGCATTTTCTCTGTTTGCAGATCTGAATTCATCCAATCAAGAGTTTTAATACAAGGATAATTTAAGCAATGAGCCTTAGGGTGAATCCCATATTCTGAACAAAACTCAAGGCAACGGTCTGGGGTGGGTCTGCGGTAAATATATGGGCTATCTTTTTTATAGCGAGGCTTCCCTTGCTCTGGCTCAAGAGTATTCCAGTAGAAAGGAAGAGTTGCTAGATTAAAAACCTTTGCAAAGGTCTCCTCATAATATTTATTATCCTCTGGCGTTGGCATCTCATCGAGCATAAAGCAATTTGCACCATGCTTAAATTGGTGACGAATTTGCTTTGCACGAATTTTTACTCCAGAAAGAGGCTGATTAGAGGCATCCGTAAGATAAAGCGTAACATCTCCCTTACGATTTTTCTCTATACCTGCATTGATGACCGCATTAAGGTAGTCATCATTTCTTTCCCATTTCTCAAAAACCTTACATAGCTCTGATTTCATTTCTTTACCCTATTAAAAATATACAACACAAAGGTTATGACCAACGTCTATCATTTGACCACTCGTTATCCCACTCTGTAGTTGGAGCCCAAGCCTCAGGACAATTTTCGTGAAGTTTTTCTTTAATCAAATCTTCATTTAGCTCCTCAATACCAAGACCTGGTGCATTTGGAACCGTGATATAACCTCCTTCATAAGAAAGTGCAGGCTTAATCAAATCGCCCCACCAAGGAACATCAACAGAGTGAAGCTCAAGCGACATAAAATTGCGAGTAGCAGCAGCGACATGCACCGCAGCAAGGCAAGCGATTGGGCTTTCTGCCATGTGGATATTCATCTGCACACCATAGTCCTCTGCCATATCACCAATCTTCTTTGTTTCTAAGATACCACCGGCTGTCAAAACATCAGGATGCACAACAGCCAATGCACCAGATTCAAATAAAGGCTTATAGTTTTCCTTTAGATAAATATCCTCGCCAGTGCCAAGAGGAACTGTTGTGGCAGCGTGTAGCTGCTTCCACATCTCTGTCTGCTGCCAAGGCACAGCATCCTCCATCCATGCAAGGTTAAATTTTTCTAGGCGGCAAGCAAGCTTGATACAATCCTCTAGAGGAATATGCCCAAGGTGGTCAATAGCAATAGGGATTTCATAGCCTGTTACTTCGCGGCATTCTCTCATATAATTTTCAAGAAAATCTAAGCCCTTCTCTGTGATATGAATGCCAGTAAAGTAGTGCTCTGTATTAAAGAGATCATAAGCCTCACCGCGCATTGCTCTAGGATCAATAGAACCATGAGGAGTTGCAAAGACTGTCTTTTTATATTCTCGCATTTTCTGTAGAAAGCCAAGTGGAGCAGACAAAGCACCAGGCACATCCATTAGTAGCTCGATACCCAAGTCCATCTTTAAAAATGTGAAGCCACGCTCCATGCGCTCCTTCAGAGCCTTACCCATATCGCGGCCACCGCCCTCTGAGTCTGTATCGCAATAGCAGCGAATTGTGTCGCGAAATTTGCCTCCTAGTAGCTGCCATACTGGCACGCCCCATGCTTTACCAGCAATATCCCAGCAAGCCACTTCAATAGCACACACACCACCTGCTTGGCGTGAGTCACCACCAAACTGTTTGATGCGACGGAAAATCTTATCTACATTGCAAGGATTTTCCCCAAGAATGCGGCTTTTTAGCATAGCAGCATACGTTTTACTTGAAGCATCGCGCACTTCACCATAGCCAACAATTCCTTGGTTTGTATAGAGCTTCAATAGGGTGCAGCGTTTTGGTGCGCCGTCGATTTCTGCAAAACGCATATCTGTAATTTTTAATGTTGATGGATCAATTTTCATTGATTTTTTCCTTTTTATTAGAGCTACGATGCACGCATTGTAGTGCACAGCTAATTAGTTTTGGACCTATTATTCCTTCATCATAAGAGCCTTGTGGTAGAATAAATGTGATTGCAGCCACGACCTTATGATTTGGGTCATACACGGGAGCAGACATTGCTGAGATTGGCCAGCCTGCGATTTTGGGTCTAAGGCAAAAGCCTCTTTTCTTTATTTGAGAAAAATACTCGTCAAATTCTTCACGCACTTCTTTTGTCACATTACATGCTGAATAGATTGCTTCGAGGTCAGAAGTTTTTTCCCCACATAGCAAGCAAGCACCTGATGTTCCTTCAGCAATTGTAAAGCCATAGCCTTCCTTGCCAGTTGTGATAAAAGGGCCAGGAGGTTCGGCACGAGCTAGAACATATTGTTCTAAACCATAGCGGATTGAGAGTTTACAAGCGATATGTTCCTTTTCTGCAATATTTTTGATTATATCGCGAGCAGTATCTAGCTCTATCATTTCCTCATGCAGATTCATTGCAATTGGAAGCAATCCAGAGGAAAGCTGATAGTAGCCATATCCTATGTCCGATTTCTCAATCCACTTGTGCATACAAAGTGTATTAATGATGCGATAGGTCGTGGTTTTTGAAATACCGAGCTTTTCTGCTAATTCATTTCTCGACATTCCATTAGGTGTTTGAGCTAGAATTTCAACTAATTCAATTGCTTTATATACAGCTGGGACTACATTTTTCATAACAAATTGGAGCATGTTTAATACTATGTAGTATTTTAGACTTTAATGTTTATAGAAATCAACACAAAGCTCAAACAAAATATTCATTATTGCACAAATAAATTAAATTTTAAAAACAAATTTCATATTTGAAATATTATGGCGACACTTTCTGCCTGCACCACGTACACGGATTTGTCGCTTGTACTCCTGCCTGCGGTGAAACATGGAGATTGGGGAGAACGGAGACACGGAGAGGAGATTGGGGGAAATATTGGAGAAAGGGGCTTCAGCCCCTTTGCGTGCAGTAGCACGCTCTAAAAGTGCGAAGAAGGGACGCAGAGACGCAAAGGACGCAGAGGACGCTAAGCTGATGCACGTGGTGGCTAGAAGTGCATCGCCTCCTTATCTCAATAAACTCCTGTGCGAGCACACTAGTGGATGAGATTTGCACAATTGCTTCGAAAGATAAAGCAATGATAAAGGCAAACCTCACTCCGCTAGTGTTTTTTCGGCATCACTGCTCTGCGACCTCTGCGACCTCTGCGGCCTCTGCGTCTTTGCGTCCCTTCGGCGTCTCGTGCAACACGTGCGTCACATGCATCGCCGCCTCCTTATCTTAATAAGCTTCTAGGCGAGCACACTAGTAGGTGCGATTTGCACAAATCGATAAAATATTCAAATATTTTTGAACCATCAACTGTATCATTTCGGGCATGCTCACCACACATTCTTTCAGGGTGCCACTGAACCGCAATTATAGGAAGCTCTGTATGCTCTATCCCCTCCACAATTGTGCCATTCCCAGAAAGCATAGAAATCCTTAAATTTTTGCCCAATTTTTTTATTGCTTGATGATGAGAGCTGTTAATAAAAAAGCTTTCACCATATAGCTTTTGTGCCACACTACCCTTCTCTGCAACAACATTGTGTACAAGATCAACATTAGGAATTCCAGAGGAATGCTCTTCTGCCTTTTCTATATGCTGATATAAAGACCCACCAAAATAAATATTTATAAGCTGACAACCTCGGCATATTCCCAAAACAGGTTTTCCCGTCTCAACAAATGCTTTTAGAAGCTTATATTGTATAGCATCAAATTCGCTATTAATGTTTTTTGAACCATTTACCTGTTCACCATAATATAAAGGATCTATATCTGCTCCTCCGCAGAGAACAAGTGCATCATAGCTACTATCATATTCCTCTGCAATAAACGCATCTCCACCTGCATTTTTAATTGCATTTATGTAGTTTTCAATCTTAAGAATACCTGAAACAAGAATTTTTGGATTCATGACTAACTCTTTTATGTAAACAAAAGGTGTATGCCACACAAGCTTTCAAGCATACACCTACACAAATTATTAACTACTCCCTACAAATTCTTGACGAATTATAGATATTTCTCAATCAGCTTATTAATTTCAGCCAATGTATTTTCTGCCGTAATTGTAGGCAGATATTTATTAATATATGCCTTAAGTGCGTCCTTATTAATAGGCTTTGCTTGAGCAGAAACTCTACGCTCAAAATTCTTATAAAGAATATTTGCAGAGGCTTCTTCTGAGAGAGCTAAACCGGTTAATGGTTTATCATCGAAGGCAGAAACCACATCTGATGTCGCTATAAAACGATACAATCTATCCATGCACCAAATAGGGAAACGAGCAGGAAGAGGATGAGCACCATCTGTTCCCACCAAAATTCTTTTACTATTCTTTTCAAAGAAATCGCGATAAAAATCATGCTTTGCCTCAAATGAGTTATACATTTCTGTTCCTGGCGTAATATCGACACACAAATTTGGATATTTATCAAGCAAAGCCTGAAGCTTTTCTGGGGTATCACCACAGAAATAAAAATGAGCAAGAGTTATTGCTGCATTAGGGAAAGCTTCTAGCACTGCCTCTGCTTGTGAGTATAGCTCATCATGAGTAGCAAATGTTCCATCGCCATAAAACCAACCTATATTTTTATGCTCCTCAGAAACCTCATTAGGATCCCAAAATGTCTCAGGATCATTTACATGAAAAACAATATGTGTGTTATCATTTTCCACCTCTGCATAAAAACGCATTAGCTCTGGATGGAGCAAATTTTTACCAATTCTTTTGTGATATGTAGGTTTACCCTCTAGCATTTTTATTCCATCAAATCCAATCTCCATTAGCTCTTTATACTGAGTAACATAATCAAAACCTTCGTCAATTGTTTCAGGAATTTCTTTTGCAAAATGCTCCAAACACGCATGAACAAATACATCTGGATGAGCAAGCTTATAGAAGGCACACTGGATATTATTAGCAGCAGAAGAAATTTCATTTGCATTCCCTGTTAAACAAGGTATTGCACAAATATTGTAATTAGCTATACCAGCTTCATTACGATACTTTTCAAAGGAATCAATAAAGCATCCTTCCTCTCCATAAAATGCTTCAATATGCAAATGACCATCTATTACTTTGTTTTTCATAAAGTTCCTATTGTACTAATTGTTATAAAATATTTATCCCTTGTTTTTATTATATTCAACGATTTCTTTTGCATGAGCAAATTCTTCTGCAGAGAGTGCTGGAGTATTTGTAAGTGGGTCTGCTATACCCAAAGACTCCCATTTACTTGCTCCAAGCTTATGATATTTAAGCAAGTCTAATTTTTCCACACAGCTATATTGCTTGGCAAGCTTACCTACCTCAATTAAGGATGCTTCGTCATAGGTAATTCCTGGCACAACAACGTGTCTTAACCACACACGCTTGCCTATACTTTCACAAAACTCAAGCGTTGCAAGTGCATTTTCATTCCCCTGCCCTGTTAGTTCCTTACAGGCAACTGAACAAGGTGATTTAATATCAAGCAAAAGCATATCAGCAAGCTCAATTGCTTTACTACTTTTATTTAATGGAATTGCACCAGATGTATCTATTGCTGTGTGGATTCCTGCATCACACAAAAGACCAAGCAGTGCCTCACAAAAACCAGCTTGCAATAAAGGCTCACCGCCACTCAAAGTCACTCCACCTGTAGCAATATAACTTCGACAGCGCATTATCTTATCAAATACAGCACCTGCTGTATATTCCGTACCTCCATTGCTAGGCCAAGTATCAGGATTATGACAAAACTTACAATGCAAAGGACAACCCTGCAAAAAAACAACATAGCGGACTCCGGGACCATCTAGGGTCCCGAAGCTCTCAAATGAATGTATGCGACCCTTACAGCTTCTCATGGAAGGTACGACTAATAACATCCATCTGCTGCTCGCGAGTTAGCTTAACAAAGTTAACTGCATAGCCAGATACACGAATTGTCAGCTGAGGATACTTTTCAGGGTAATCCATCGCATCGAGGAGCACATTGCGGTCAAGCACATTTACATTCAAATGATGTGCACGATCCCCAAAATAGCCATCCATTAAAGCAATTAGATTTGCTCTCTGCTCTGCCAAATTTGCACCGAGTGACTCTGGAACAATTGAGAATGTATTTGAAATACCATCCTCTGCACAATGATATGGAAGTTTTGATACAGAGCGAAGTGATGCAACAGCACCATTTGTATCGCGGCCATGCATTGGGTTTGCTCCTGGAGCAAATGGCTCACCTGCCATACGTCCATCTGGTGTAGATGCAGTCTTCTTTCCGTACATTACATTTGATGTAATTGTGAGAATTGAAATTGTTGGTTTTGCCCCTCGATATGCATGATGCTTAGCAAACTTCTTATAGAAGCTACGAACCACATCAACAGCAATCTGATCAACACGATCATCGTCGTTACCAAACTTAGGGAAATCTCCCTCTATCTTAAACTCTACTGCCAAACCGGACTCATTGCAAATTGGTGTAACCTTTGCATACTTAATTGCAGAAAGACTATCTACAAGCACAGATAAACCAGCTATACCACCGGCCATTGTACGCAAAATCTTATCATCGTGCAATGCCATCTCTATACGCTCATAGCAATATTTATCATGCATATAGTGGATGATATTCAATGTATCCATGTAAAGCTTTGCTAGCCACTCTGTAACTTTCTCAAAGTTAACCATAACTTCAACAAAGTCAAGTGGGCGCTTATCATCACTCAACACACGTAGCTCTGGACCGACTTGCTTGTTATCCAGCTTTACATCCATACCACCATTGATGGCATAGAGAAGAGTTTTTGCAAGATTTACGCGGGCACCAAAGAACTGCATCTGCTTACCAATACGCATTGCTGAAACACAGCAAGCAATACCATAATCATCGCCAAATAGTGAACGCATCAAATCATCATTCTCATACTGAATTGATGAGGTCTTAATTGACATCTCTGCACAAAAGCGCTTAAAGCCCTCAGGCAAGCGTTGACTCCAAAGCACTGTTAGATTTGGTTCTGGAGCAGGGCCAAGATTACGAAGTGTATGTAAGAAACGGAAGCTCATCTTTGTGACTAGAGGGCGTCCATCCACGCTCATACCACCGATTGACTCCGTTACCCATGTTGGATCACCAGAGAATAGTTCATCATAAGCAGGCACACGCAAGAAGCGAACAATACGTAGCTTCATAATGAAGTGGTCAACAATTTCCTGCACCTCGCTCTCTGTAATTATGCCCTTTCTTAAATCATTTTCTGCAAAGCAATCAAGGAAGGTTGAGATACGCCCAATTGACATTGCTGCACCATTCTGCTCCTTAACAGCAGCAAGGTATCCAAGATATAGCCACTGAACCGCTTCCTTAAAGTTCTGTGCTGGACGTGTTACATCAAAACCATAACTAGCAGCCATCTCCTCAAATTCATGAAGAGCCTTAATCTGCTCAGCTGTTTCCTCACGCTTCTGGATTAGACCGCTGTCCATAACATCGCGAATCATCTCATCCTTAGCATGCTTCTTCTGCTCAATCAAAAATGCTGTGCCATATAGTGCAACACGGCGGTAGTCACCAATGATTCGACCACGACCATAAGCATCTGGCAAACCAGTGATAATGCCCGCATGGCGAGCTAGCTTCATCTCATCTGTGTAAGCATCAAATACACCATCATTATGTGTCTTACGATATTTGAAGACATTGTCGATATCAGCTGGGAGCTCACGCTCATAAGTTGCAAGCTGTGTCTTAACAAGTCGAATACCACCAAATGGCATAATTGCACGCTTCAATGGAGCATCTGTCTGTAGACCTACAATTTGCTCTAAATCTTTGTTGATGTAGCCTGGCTTATGAGAGTTAATTGTTGAAATTGTATTCTCATCAATATCTAGCACATGCCCCTTAGCAACTCTCTCCTCTTCCATCTTTTCCTTAAGCTCAGCCCAAAGCTGCTTTGTACGCTCTGTTGGTGGAGTTAAGAAACTATCATCACCATAGTATGGAGAGAAATTACGAAGAATAAAATCACGAACATCTATTACTCGATTCCAAGCACCTGAATTAAAATCATCATTATAAATTTCCATCATAAATCACCTCATTTTCTCAAAAAAATTTGGTAAAAAAAGCCCACCTACTTAAGCAGGCACTAAGAGATATATTTGTTTTTTAAATTATCCTATTTTTACGGATAAAAAGCAATAAAAATATTTCTCTTTTTTACTTTAGTAAAAAGGCGAAAAAACAAGACAAAATAACATAAATTAAAATAGGGACAGAACTAAGGCTTTTCTCAAAATTTGGAAATAAAAAAAGCCACTTGACTATCGTATTTACACATAGTTAAATGGCATTGATAATAAAATCAAAATGGTGGGCCTCCAGGGATTTGAACCCCGGACCAAGGGATTATGAGTCCCCTGCTCTGACCACTGAGCTAGAGGCCCGTATAAAAAAATGGCGGAAGAGCCAAGTTTCGAACCATCGGACATCCGTTTACCTCAACAGGACAAAATTTATGATAGGCGAACTTGAAATCTGCTATTCTCTACTCTTATAGAGAACGCGGCTATTACATCATACTTCATAATTTTTGCTTTGATTCTCTATTCCTCTCCACAATATCGCTTCTTTTTCTCTATTTGTAATCTTTAGTTGGTTTTATCCTATTACGGTTTTCACTCTTCTATTTAAACCAATATTACCCTTACATTTTACACGGTTTTCAATGCCGCAAAGTTTACCCCATCAGTCTCAATCAGCCAAATCGTTTTCGCAATTCCAACTCAGTAAGTATAATCTGGGGTATTACAACGATGAGAGGCAACAGCAATGTTACGCAGATATCATACAGCATCAAATAGTCAGAATTAATGCAAAGGCTATTTCGAAACAAGTGGGCGGCGGCCGCTACGATCAAAGCCGCCAAACCAAATATCGTCATCAATTTTGCGCTATACCTCTGTGCAAAATCCCAAGCCTCCTGGCTCTTGCACGAACGTGTAGTACGATAAAATCCATAGAGTCTATTGATCTTTTTCGGCGGATACATCCAAAATACAACTCCCACCACCGTCAAAATCAAAGCGCTGATATAATATGTATACGCCACTATTAACCTCCCTAGTTTCGACTTAATCCATCGCTGCTACAATCTTACAAATCAATTCGTTCGCCCATGTGACGGCCTCGGCGGCGCTCGGCAAGACGTCACCATTGTCGAGAAGATTGTTTCTCGCCTGCACATAGAGATCTTCCCATGAAGGCAACGCTGTCACTACCGCCGGCCATGATTGCCGCCGGCGATAGTCGAAGAGCCGCTGACAAACGTCTTTCACCTCGGCATAGTCGATTTGGGACCGATTGCAAATGAGCTGCAGATCGATAAGATCATGCGCCCGTTCGCTCCCCGGTTCGGAAACGGCGTGAAGCTTCTGCGCAATCTGGTAGGCAAGCTTCATAACCGGAAGCGGCTTGGGTTGCGGGAACGAGAGTTTCTCAAACACATCAGCAAGGTCAGAAGGTAACGATGTTTCAAACTCATCCGCATCGCCAATCTCATTGTGCCCGATTTCGATGCGAATTGTCTGCCACGGACGCCCGTAATAATTGAGTTTGATGTCGTAAGGCATCATCACATAAGCGCTCGGTACGCCCACAGGTTGCGGTGGCTCAACAGCTACAAGCCTTCCAGTAAAACCGTTCCAACCATGTGATAGTGCCTCATTTAACTGTTTAAGATATGATTCAAGCTCCATAACCCGCGCCGTGTCAATATCGCGTGTATAGCGTGAACCATATCGGCCATAACGAAACAATAGCGAGCTGCCGCCTTTAACCACTCCATCTGGCAACATTTGCGCAACAATAACATTGGCTATCGCGCGAGATAGATGCACAGGATCCTGTCCAACGGACAATGTCCCAATAGCCTTAATCAGATTGACACACGTAAGAGGACGTTTCATACAGAAAACTCCTTCTTTAAGGCTTCATACTCAAAGACATCCAACAATCCTTTCGTTCCTGCCTCATGCACTGCCGACACAAGGCGTTCAGTCAGGATCTTGCCCCTCGACAGACGGATAACCTCTGACAACTTCTGGCAAGGTATTCCATTAAAATTATCTTCGGTCATTTCAGATGTTGCTTTTTCGGTCTCAATCCAATCCGGTAACTCCTTGCGAAGCCGACGTCTGACAGCAACATGTACACGTACTGGATTGACCAATGCTAAATTATGCATTGCCAATACACTCTCGCCGCAAATCATCGCCGTATCCCCCACTAAAGCAACGGCCTCTGCATATGTGTCATATTCCGTCGGTAAATAATGGGCTATCCGATAAACTCCTCGACCACGTTTTTCAAGCCGCCCGCTCTTGACCCACTCAAGAACATCCTTTAGATGGATGCCAAGCTCGTCAATCGTCTTAGCCGTTACCAAACCATAATTAGAGACGGCAACTTCATATAATTCGTCATACTTCTTCATGTCATTTTATTACCTATTTGGGTAATGTTTTGGTTTATAATATATCATAAATCTTCGTAATCGGCAACCCCTTGTATCAAATTATTACCTATAAAGGGTATATTTTGACTATTGACAACAACCAAAGAGAAAATAATTGTCCTTCAAAATAATACGACTATCTATAATTGTCAAAACAACAATAGTTCCAAAATAGAAATACATACAGACTATTGCGAGCAATAAAACTCCTCCAAAAATAGAAAAAATTTTAAATTTCAGTTTCATATCTAATTTTCTATTTTATATATATACATATATATGAACAATAAACTGGAATACTATTATTCTTCTTGTATGATTGTTATTGTATACTCACCGAAATTTGGCATCCCTCTCATTAACCAAACATCATACTTAACATAAAGATTAAAACAATCAGAAATAAAAATTAAAACTAAACAAATAATGGACAATAGAAAAAGAGTCTTTGATCCTTTAAATAAGAGAATATTAGTTATCCCTAAAATCATAGAAATTAAAGTAGGTATAAGATAACTATAAAAACCACCCCCATGATTACTTGGGTAACTCCACCAAATTTCAAATACCATATCTACTAAAATTATAGACATTATTATTATAAATAACTTTTCGATTTTTTTTATAATATTCATTTTTTATTTCCTATTGAGGATGCTCCTCGCATGGTTCTCTAGCTCTCCCCAAGTTATATCACCTATACAAAAACCTTGCGGTATTAGGGTTATTCATTCATGATTAATATGTGGGAAAAGAATATGGAGATGAAATTTCACCACTTTTTTCTTCAACTTTGTATGTGCCCCATGAAGGCATACCTCGATCTGTCCAAACTTCATAAGGCACAAGGATATTAAAGTTATGCTCTATTACAGGAATTGTAAAAGTCAAGGAATAAACAATCCAAAACAATATGCAAATTTCTCGCTTACGTATCGAGTACACCACCTCAAACAAAGCTAACACTCCAACACATGGTCTAAAATCAAAGAACATACCGTCCGTGTGATTGCACGGAAATCTAAGTATAATTTCACCTAAATGTAATAGCAAAACACCTAACAACTCATAAAAAATTATATTTGTTTTTGTGAATTTAATATTCATAATATATCACCCTTCATTTAGGAAATTTTATGGCTCTACTTTTTCGCCTTTTTTCTTGTAAGCCATATAATATTATAAACTAGAGTAAAACAAATAATAATTAGAGCAACCCAATCTAATATTTTTACCCTCAGAGTTTCTCCTTCAGTAACATATATTGCATGAGAGATTGATAAAATATGTGCTCCAATTAACAACAAAATAAATGTACATAAAAAACTGAATATTTTGTTGTCGGAATTAAAAATCTTCTTTCTATTCTTATTCCATCCCATAATTAATTGCTCCAATCGCCCAGAAAATACAATTGTGAAACACTCCATGATAAAATGGTGACTTTTTTATTTCTTCTCGTATCATTTTCAACATTTTTATATCCTGTTCAGGTGTTGAATGGAATGAAATTGGTGACTTCAAATGCATCCCATAAGATTCATTAATCGTGCCTTTATCGATAATATTAACTTTAAGATATTCATAAAACTTTGATTAGGACCAAAATCAAGTGTTATTTCACCTACTTTATACAATTTACCATCATGACATATCCAATCATCTACAGCAACACCAACATGTATTTGTTTTCCTCCTGAACCTCAATAATTTAATATGTCAAATTGAGTTATATATCTATTCTTGCCTAATATATCAAAAAACTTATTCCATCATTCTCACAGAACGCATATAGATTGATGCCACCATCTTCTTCGATTGGGTCGCGGTTAAGCCAACGCATCAGAGTAGGATGATAGAAACGGTAACCATAATAATATAGGCATGTATCTGTGTCAAGATATTTGGTTGAATAACGATGGCGGAATGTGTTAGCTAGTAAGCCACTTTGTGCGATTGTGTTACCGAATGCATCGTAAGTGTATTGTGCGACCACATTACCATTTGAGTCTAGGTAATGAGTGCTAATAGACAAACATCGTTTGAATATGATTTTACTATACTGAAGATAATCCTTTCTTCCTTGCTTGTAGAAAATTGTGATGATTCTAATTGACCTACAGAAACAACCCCTTGTGACTCAGCAAAACAACTAACAACAGATTGTCCATAGATTTTTTACCTGAAGATCATCCATGACACACCAATTTCCTTTTTTGCTCTTGACCTGTCTTAGAAAATCTTTGAAAACTCTTCAATTTAAATCAAACAGACCATTGAGTGGCTCTAATAATCCACGGTTCCGATATTCTTGTGGTGGGAAAAAATATCCACTAATATATAAATACAATGAATTGCTTTTTGTGTTCATACAAATATACATATGAATTACCTTTTTTATTTCGATAGTCCCTTCTTGGTCAGAATATTTAAATTTTATATTAAAATAATCTTCCCATATAGCTTTTTCATCTTCATGAGGAATACTACTACAAATAATCATTGAAGATAAATCATAAGTGTTTCCTTGATTTACGTTAATCAAGTTGTTTTTTGAACGAGAATTAATTAAATTAAATAAATCAAGTGACGAAGAATCTGATTCATCAATTTTGTATTTAATTAATTGATTACCATCCATTCCTATTGACAACTGTCCATCAATATATGTTAAACAAGAAAAATTTTCCCCAAAAACATTTTCTTGAATTATAGAACTTATTTCAGTGTTTTTGCTGATACGAAAATATGTGGTTTGAAACCTCGTTAAAAACCAAAAAACAAAAATAATAATACCAAAGCCAACCACTACTATAATCAATGAAATGATTAGATATTTTACCATTTTTTCATACACACTTGGTGGTCGACCAATAAATTTATCCATTTTTGCTCCTTGTTTTATAATTCAATTTTTTACGGCTCTATTTTTTTTTCCAATTTAAATAAACATATTTTCTTTTATTGTTGAAGTTATGCAAATGGAATTAGTATCGAATATGGGTAAATTTACAGACAAGATACTTGTGTTATCTAAATAGACATATAATGACATATAAAAAATAACAATGCCGTTATAAAAATAATGATTACCCATTCTTTAAAACGCGTAAAAATTTCCTTATATTTCCAATGCCATATAGGTGTTGGTTCTTCTTTAATTGTATCAATTAATTCCACAGATGATATTGATTTTACTTGTGATATAAGTGTTTCATAAATCGTTTTATCAATTTGCTCATCATTTGTATAAAAAGAATATGTATAAGACCAATTATATGGATGAGGATTTGGTGAATCAGACCAATTCTCTAGAGATATTATGCATATTACCTCATTTTCTTTAATTATTCTAATCTCTGTTGGCTCGTCTAACTCATCTACAGAAATATTTGTCTTAGACTTAAAAGTATTTTCCCACGAATTAAAAGGAACATATAAACTGCTATTATCTACCTCGACAATTTCTAAATCTGCAGACATATTTACGACTAAATTATTTATAAATTCCCAAAATATATTGTTATAAGTAATCTCCCAATTATCATAAAAATCCTCCTTTTTAATGATTAAGGCTGTTCGAAACATCTGTTTTTTATGTTCATTTAATTTTGGTGTAGAACAATAACGATTAAACCCTTTACAAATATATATTTCTATATTCTCGTTCTTAGATAGTCGAGAATGTCTCCTCATTTTATACATATGGTTTTGATTCAGCTCTTTATACATATAACGCCAATACCATTTAGGAGATAATTCTTCCGTAATTTCAGAAACGAGTCCAACAATGGAATTATTTCATCAATTACCTCTTTAGAAATTATATCATTTGTATGAGTTTCAAAAGTGTAAAATGACAATATATATGATTCCTTATAAAGATCAGAATTATCGCATTCAACGGCAGACCAATCTTCTAAAATTGCCTCAGATACAATACTGCCATTTTTTTCAAAATATATCCTTATTGGATAATAAGTGTCAAATTCTTGGTTTTTTGCTTCACACGAATTTAGATATTCTGTCAAATCGGAAATGGTTTGCAAATACTTTATTTTTTTTTGCGTGCGGATAAAGCAAGTTGTAGCTAGTGACTTATTGACTATTGATAATACTTGAAAAATTAAATCAAGATACAACTCAATACCATCAACAAAAGCCTGTTTTTTAATTATAAACCCTGTTCTAAATAGTGTTTTGTTATTCGTAAAACTTACTGGTAATGCTACCTTATTATTAAATCCTTTAGAGATGACTACCTCTATTTGTTTTTTGCTTAATAATGAATTTCTTATGGTTGCCCCTCTTGGTCTTTTGTTCTTCCATAAATTATTTAAGAAAAACCAAATCAAATTAGGTTGCTTAAATTCATCTATCCTTTTTACAATATTCACTGTGTTTGAATTTTTATTTATAAATTCATTTATATACTTTATGATTTCATTGTTTATATTCTCTTTATTGCTATAGAAGGATAATACCCATGAGCTATTATAAACATCTATCTGGTCAACATCTGTCCAGTCTTCAACAGATAATATAAAATTTGTGTCTCTGTCTTTTATAAATCTAAATTTGATAGGATTATAGGCTCGTTGAGCTTTGTTTTTTATAGATCTACTTGATATTAAATCCAGTAAACTATTATATGATTCTAATGCAATATAATTGTTGTTAGAGAATGAGACTTTAACCTTAGTTCCAAATTTTTCTGCAAAAAATTCAAAAATGGATTTTAAAATGGTATCATATATTGAAAAATCATCTAAAAATGAGCTACTCTTTAAAATAAGAGCTGTTCTAAATTTAGACTTACGAAATAGATCAATTTTTATTGGAATAAAAAATGGAGAAAAACCTTGGCAAATGTAAGCATTAATCTTATTTTTCACAACAACCTCGTTTGTTTATGAGATTTTCTATTGTTGGTTCCCTTGCTTCTCCCAATACATATCTGCTAGAACCACTACCATAAAACCGTAGATAAACATCGCTTAACTCATTTGTAATCGTTATTGTCATCATAAAAGTCAGAATACCTTTGATGATAAGAATAAATGTATATATGGTTCTCTTTACCGTATGAATATTGTATTATACCATCATTAGAATAAAAGCTAAATGGAGAAAAATTATATACCTCTCTCTCATAAATTCCAAATACATTGTTTAATGACAGCCCCTTTTTTTGGCAAATTTTATTTATTATATCTGATGGAATGAAAAAATAGTGATTAGGCTTACTTTTTTCCCATTTTTCTATTTCAGGTGCTATAGTTTTAACTTCATCAAATGATATTTCACACAATAATCTTGGTTGAAGAGTATTTAAATACAACCAAAGCCAGATATTAACAAAGAGGAGCAAAATACTTATGATAATTTGTTTTTTAGAGAAAATCATTAAAATTTTGTGTAACACTTTTATCTCCTTCTAAAAGTCAACTAACACATAATAGTAATCATAGGATTTAAATTTATCAACAAAAATGTAGCAATCAAGATCATATCCGTCTATTTTATATTCAAAAGCAAAACTTTCTGCAGCAATTGTTGGCTTCCACCATGTAGGCAAAATGCCTAAACTAGGGCAAATACTTAAACTTTGATTTGATTTAAATTTGTAAGATAATTCGTTAGAGTCGTTTTTTGAAACTTTTATTTTATAGAATAGATAGCACTCAAAAAGACTAGGATATGAATAATATTTTTCAACTATATCATATTGATTAAAAAGTGTTTCAACATTAACCTGAAGATTGGAAAGACGTTCCTGTTTTAATTCTTTTTTATTGTCCGCTGTATTTGTATATATAACGAAGAGTAAAACTGACAATATAAAAATCATTATTCCTACTATTAAATTATATAAAAAATTATCTTTCATCTTCTAGATACTTTACTTATTAATATTATTTAATTGTGCTTAAGTCTTATTATTCTATGGTGTTTATTGGTAAATGTATTAACCATGGCGGAACATTTGTAATATGAATCCCAGCAATATTTTCATCAGCAGATATTTCACTAGGTATTTGTGTTATATACATATAGTTCTCTTCTGGCCAATAATCAACACTCAACGCAGTGAAAGATGGAAAAAGTAGTGTTCTTAGTAATAGATTATCTACCCACTTCGGTGTTACATATAAAAAACCTGAATAATGTTTCTTTTTGTAATCTAAATCATTAATGTTTTTAAATGTTGAATCCTCAATTTTTCTTTCAAAAGTAGAACATTCTTTTGCGTTCATCCAATGTATCTTTTTATTATTATCATATGCATTAAATTTGAATCCAAACACTAAATCACCTTGTGGGATAGCGTAATTTGATGCTTTATACCCATATCGTTTATATTTGTTTTTATAATAATCTAACGGGTATTGAGAGTCAAAATGCTCATTAATAATCCAATAATCAAAATTATTAACCTTGTATTTATCTGCTAAATAAATAACGCCTTTTTTAGTAAACATACTAAGGACAATCCAAATGATAGCAAATGAGAATATAACAAATAATGTCTTATGATTTCGTTTCATAATTAGTTTTATTTAACAAATAATGTAGAGTATGAAAAATGTGGACTAGATGCGAAAGATTTTGTCTATGTTCTTTTTTTCTTTCCAATTTAAATAAACATATTTTCTTTTATTGTTGAAGTTATGTAAATGGAATTAGTATCGAATTGAGGGTGATTTTACAGATAGGATACTTGCGTTATCTATAACTATTTTAATAGTAATATTGTCATATCTGTTGCTATGCGAATATTTACCTGTTCATTCGAGATATTTGCACCTCGCCTTACAACTCGCATTAAGTCCCATTGACTCATAATATCTTTTGTAAGTGGAGGCATAGCTATTTGTATCTTTTCATTTCCATTTAAGACTAAATTGCAATCTTGCATATTTCCGTTAGTTAAAAAGGTTGCATTAATTATTGCATTTGTCAGATGGGATTGGCTTTCTTCTAAAAATATGTTTCTATCTTCATATGAGCACATGACACAAGATTCTGTAAATTTAAAAACAAGCACTGCCTCTTTTGATGATAGAACACCGTCTAAAGAAATATCTTTTCCAAAAGAAACCTCAACTAGATTTGCCAACCCTTGATTAGTAAAGACACCTACATTTAACTCTCTGAAATTCTGTAATGCTGAACCAACAACAATATTTGTGGAAACTTCTGTGTCAATATAATCAGACAATGGTAGCTTAGGAAGAGAAAGCTCTTTGCTCCAAACAATCCCACAAAATGTTGTTAAAATAAATAGAAGATTTTTCATGTTAACTCGTTTCATATAAAACATTTAAACAATTTAAAATGTGATTGTAATCTCATCTGGATCAATTTCTGGCTCTTCTTTTTGAACGGGCTCTTTTGGCACGGTTCCGTCATCATACATAGGTTTCCAACCAGTAGCTTCAAAAGCTTCTTTTCTTGCAAATAAACTAAATAC
>JAFUOX010000052.1 GCA_017481725.1 Kiritimatiellia bacterium
GAATATAAACTTTATTTTAGTAACAATTAAAAACGAAGATTCAATCATGAGCAAAATGACAATGACAGAAAAAATCCTTGCTAAGCATGCTGGCTTGGATTCAGTAAAACCAGGTGATAACGTTTGGGTAAACGTTGACATTCTTCTAACCCACGATGTATGCGGTCCTGGCACAATCGGCATTTTCCACCGTGAATTTGGTGCTGATGCAAAGGTATTTGACAAAGAAGGTGTAGTAATCATTCCTGATCACTATATCTTTACAGCTGATGAGAAAGCACATCGTAATGTTGATACACTACGCGAGTTTGTTAAAGAGCAGGACCTTCCATACTTCTATGAGCCTGGCACTCCACGCTACTGTGGCGTTTGCCACTTGGGCTTGCCACAGCATGGCCACGTTCGCCCAGGAGAGGTCATTGTTGGAACAGACTCACACACATGTAGCCATGGTGCACTTGGCGCATTCTCAACAGGTATCGGCAACACAGATGCAGGCTTTGTTATGGGCACAGGCAAAATGCTTGTTAAGGTTCCTGAGACAATCCGCTTCGTTTTGAACGGGAAGAAGCCAGACTACATTTCTGCAAAGGATATGATTCTACGCATTATTGGTGATATTGGTGTTGATGGTGCAACATACTGTGCAATGGAATTCACAGGTGAAGCAGTTGATGCTCTAACTATCGATGAGCGCATCACAATTTGTAATATGGCTGTAGAAGCAGGTGCAAAGAACGGCATCATTCCTCCAAATCAGATGACCCTTGATTATGTTAAGGCTCGTACAGGCAAGGAATTTACTCCTGTATATGGGGACCCAGATGCACCAGTGCTAAAGGAATATGTTTATGACGTTTCAACCTTTGTTCCATGTGTAGCAAAGCCACATATTCCAAGCAACTACGCTCCTGCACGTGATTGCACAGACATAAAGCTTGACCGCTCTTACATCGGTTCTTGCACAGGTGGTAAGCTAGAGGACTTTGTAATGGCTGCTTCAATCCTAAAGGACCGCAAGGTTTGCATTGATACATTCATTGTTCCAGCAACAACAGAAATTGCTGAAAAGCTTATGACAACTGAAATTGACGGAAAATCACTAGTAACAATCTTTGCTGAGGCAGGCTGCTTACCTATCGCACCTCCATCATGCGCTGCTTGCTTAGGTGGTCCTATCGACACCTTTGGTCGCACACACGGTAAAGAGGTTGTTATCTCAACAACAAACCGTAACTTCATCGGCCGCATGGGTTCAAAGGAAGCACCTATCTATCTTGCTTCCCCACTAACTGCTGCTGCATCTGCTGTTAAGGGTTACATCTGTGACCCACGCGATCTATAAAATGCGAATGTATATTAACTAGATTTTTAGGAATAAGACTAACATGAAAATTAAAGCAAAAGTTTATGTTCTAGGTGACAATATTGATACAGACCTAATTATCCCAGCTCAGTATCTAAACCTTGTACCAACAATTCCAGAGGAATATGCAAAGCTAGGCTCTTATGCTATGGCGGGGCTTCCTGATTCAGAGATTCCTTATGTTGACAAAGAGACTGGCAAGACTCCTTACGGCATTATGATTGCTGGCAAGAACTTCGGATGTGGCTCTTCACGTGAGCACGCACCTGTAGCACTTGGCGCTGCTGGCTGCAAGGCTGTTGTGGCAGAGTCCTACGCACGTATCTTCTTCCGTAACTCAGTTGCTACTGGTGAGGTTTATCCTTTTGAGACAGCTATTGAGCTAACAAAAGAGTTCAAGACAGGCGATGAAGCTGAGGTTGATGTTGAGGCTGGCACAATCACACGCTGTGCAGATGGCAAGGTATTTAATCTAAAGGATCTTGGTGCTGTTGCTCCTGTTGTTGCAGCAGGTGGTATGTTTGGTTATGCTCGCCAAATGGGCATGATTAAATCAAAATAACCATTAACAAAAATTTTAATTTCTCACTAGTTAAACTAACCTTAAATTTTAAAAGGCACAAACAATGTCATACGTAATAGCCATAGCAAACCAAAAAGGCGGAGTTGGTAAAACAACTACAGTTGTAAACTTTGCCGCAATGCTTGCTTCCAAGAAAAAGACAGTTCTTGTTATTGATCTTGATCCACAGGCAAATGCCACCTCTGGTCTAGGTGTTGAGCCACAGGATGGAATAAGTCTTTATCCTGCTCTTATGGGAACAAGGTCTATTGACGAGGTAATTCTTGGTACAGTTATTGAGAACGTCAACATTATTCCTTCTGAGGTTAATTTGGCTGGTGCAGAGATAGAAATTGCCCGCATGGAGGATCACCTTCATGGTTTAGCAAATATTCTTGAGCCAATTAAAGAGGCAAACGTATTTGACTACATAATTATAGATTGTCCTCCTTCTTTGGGCATTCTAATGTCAAACGCACTTGCAGCAGCAGACTCAGTAATTATTCCAATGCAATGTGAATACTATGCTATGGAAGGACTAAGCGTTATTACACAACTAATTGAGCGCTTACGTAATACAGAGGCAAACCCTCGACTTGTGCTTGATGGTATTCTTATGACAATGTACAACAAGACTCGCCTTGCTGATGATGTCATAAGCCAAGTTCGTGAGCACTATGCAGATGCAGTATATGAAAGTGTAATACCTCGTAGTGTACGTGCTGGTGAGGCACCAAGCTTTGGTTTGCCTGTTGTTGTCTATGCACCATCTTCGACAGTTGCAGTAGGATACTCAGAATTTACAAAGGAATTTTTGAAACGCCGAAAGGCAAAGGAGACCATTGTTAATGCAAATGATGCTCCACTACCAACCTCCGAAGCTTCAACAATAGTTTAATTTACTTACAACATATAAAATCACAAAAACGAAGGATATAAAATGTCACAAAAACGCTCAACATGGTCAAATCAGTTCGCATTCATTCTAGCTGCAGCTGCTTCTGCAATTGGTCTAGGAAACCTTTGGAGATTCCCTTACCTTGCTGCACAATACGGTGGAGGCACATTTATTCTTATCTACCTAATCCTTGTTGTTACTCTTGGTTTTACTTTGATGACAATTGAAATCTCAATTGGTCGCAAAACTAACCAAAGCCAATTAACAGCATACACAGCACTTAACCCTAAGTTCAAAATTCTTGGTATTTTGGCAACAATAATTCCTGTAGTTATTGTTCCATATTACTGCGTGATTGGTGGCTGGGTAATAAAGTATTTCATTACCTACTGCAAGATGATAATAAATCCACAGGTAAATCCATTAGCAAATTCTGGAGAATTTTTCGGTGGATTTATTTCTTCAAACTTCGGCTCTTTCGGATTCGGAATGATTTTTATCCTTATCTGTGCAATGGTTATCGCATTGGGTGTTAAGAACGGCATTGAAAAATCAAACAAGATTATGATGCCACTTTTGTTCTTTATGGCTATTGGTATTTCCGTTTATGTTTGCACTCTTGATGGTGCACTAGATGGCTTAAAGTACTATCTAATACCAAACATGGACTGCCTAAGCACCGCTGATGGCAAATTCTCATTTGCTTTACTAGGAAAAACAATTCTTGGTGCAATGGGTCAAATGTTCTACTCACTTTCTCTTGCTATGGGTATTATGATTACTTATGGTTCATACCTACGCAAGACAGACTCTATTGAGAAGAGCGTACGCCGCATCGAAATATTTGATACACTTATAGCTATCATCGCTGGTTTAATGATTATCCCTGTTGTTTACATTTATGCTGTAAATAACAATGTTACACCTGAGCTTATCGCTAGCTGCAATGGAGATGTTGCTGCAGCAACAAATGCTGCTGTAAAGACAGCTATGAATGCTGGTCCAGGACTTATGTTTGTTACACTTCCAAATGTATTTGCTGGCTTTGGTGCTGCTGCCCCATATATCGGTGCAGTTTTCTTCTTATTAGTTATTTTTGCCGCTCTAACATCAGCAATCTCTCTATATGAGACATGCGTTGCTTCTATTTGCGATCTATTAAACATGGAAAGAAAGAATGCTACATTCTTTGCTTTCTTTGCAATCGCATTCCTAGCAACATTTAGTGCACTTGGCTATGGTCCTTGGGCTAACATCACTGTTTGCAAACTACAGTTCCTTGACTTCTTCGACTTTGTAACAAACAGTGTATTGATGCCTCTTGTTGCTGGATTAACCTGTATCTTTGTTGGTTGGGTTATTAAGACAAAAACAATTGAGGACGAAGTTGAGGCATGTGGTACTCCATTCAAATCACGCAAGCTATTCGTGATTATGACAAAGTACATTGCCCCAATCCTTGTTACACTAATCCTTGTTGGCGAAATTTTACGTAACACAGGATTCTTCAAGATCTAATGCACAATAAGGCTTGGAAAGAACAAGTCGCGCAGAGGCTTACTAGTGCCTCTGCCTTTGCTCGTTTCTTAGGAATAGATGATATTAATGATACTGGCATTGGGAAGGCAGAAAAGCAATTCCCAATGGCAGTTACTCCTTATTATGCATCTTTAATCCAAAAGCCATTTGAAAAAGACCCAATTTTCCTTCAATGCATGCCAAGTGCGTATGAGCTAATAGAAGCTCCTTGGTTGACAAATGACCCACTTGGGGAGCTGAGCTGCTCACCTACGCAGAAGCTTGTGCATCGTTATCCAGATAGAGCTCTGCTACTTGTATGCTCAGAATGTGCCACATATTGTCGCCACTGCACACGCAAGCGCATCTCTGGGGAGACATTGCCACCAATATCAGAGGCCGAGCTAGCAAAAGCAATAGACTATCTAAACGCCCACCCAGAAATTGATGATTTATTGATTAGTGGTGGAGATCCTCTACTTCTTACAGATGAAGCTTTAAGTAGCATATTAGATGCCGTTTCAAAAGTGCCATCAATTAAAGTAATCCGCATAGCCACACGTGTGCTTGCTACACTACCAATGCGAATTACTGATGAGCTAGTAAGTCTCCTTTCAAAATATAAACCAATTTTCGTTAACACGCAATTTAATCATCCTCGCGAATTAACCCAAGAAGCACTCTCTGCAGCGGCAATGCTCATAGATGCTGGAATTCCTGTTGCAAACCAATTCGTGCTTCTAAAGGGTGTGAATGACACAGCAGAATGCGTGGAGGAGCTCTGCCGCACACTTTACCACAATCGCATCCGTCCATATTACATGTTCCAATGTGATTTAGTGCGTGGTGTAGAGCATTTCAGAACACCACTTTCAACAGGCATCTCTATTATGGACCATTTGCGTGGAAGATTAAGCGGAATGGCAATACCAAATTTCTGCATAGATATTCCTGGTCTATCAGGTAAAATTGAGCTTCTTCCTAATTACATAATTGAGGAAAAGCCAACAGAAACAATTCTTCGAGACAATCGTGGCAGAGTCACTAGCTACCCTGCCCCAACTCCAATTAGTAAATCGTAAAAATAAAATGGCATACGAAGTAATCAATCCACGTCTTATCTTAAAGCGTTTTACAGACATAAAGCTTCTTCGCAGGTTCTGGGAGCAATATTTTCCAGAAAAGGAGCTTAATTGGAAATATTCTCGTGATGAATTAGTTAATATTTTAGCAATTCCTCCAACAGATGCTGACGAAGCACAGCGCTTAGCTTACATCAATACCCTTTATTCCTTTGACATCATTTTTAATAAAGCAATTTCTTTAAAGGGACTTAAGCAGCAGCTTAATCACCTAAAAATAAGATTGGATTCAAATATAGAGAACGCCCAAAAAACAATTGCAGACATTGTTCTATGGGTGTATCTTAAATACCCAGAAAAATGGGAACAGCTTGTTTTATCATACGAAATAAAGTCTATTGCTAAATGGTCTCGCTATAATCTTGAAGAGATACGTGATGAAATTCCGATGAGATCATCTATCCAAAGCTTTATTGCAAATCTCAAGCATGTATTAAAAATGGATAAATTAGCAGAAGACTCTGCTTCATACCAAATCTTTAAGTATGACCATACCACTACTGCATATGTAATAGTGCTAAACAATGCTTATTTCGATGAGAGCTCGTCCTCTCTTGAAGTATTTTTAAAGAATAAGCTCTTTTTCTTGCACGATGAGGATACAAATCAGTTAATGCTATATTCCTCACGAATGGAGAAAGACATAGGATACTTTGCTAAAATCTTTGCTCGTGACATCTTAAATTCACGGCCAATCATTACACCAACCCCGCAATACAATCTAAACGTTTTCCGCACAATGAATTTGGAGTTGGATGGCAAAGAGTTTGGAATAGAGCTAGCCTTTGTTTCTGAGCTACGCATTGACTTTATTGGTGTACAAGGTGCGTCAATTAAATTTACAAATAAATATCGTTCAGTATACGAAACAATTCGTAGCAAATTCGCGGAAAGTTTATTTGAATTGGTAGAGATTCGCAAGGCAGGTCTACATATCCAAATGAAAGATAAAAATGGTAATCTTCGTGAATTTGACATTTATATAAATGACAAAGGGAGCAACATCTATGAGCTTGCTCCAGAGGTCTATGCCCCTATCAATGCATTACTAAAAAAATACCGCATAATATAGATTTGCGTGTCTTAACACGGGTATGCACAAATGAGCACGGATGCTGTGGTGCATTTTTATTTCCCGCAGAGACGCAGAGGCACAGAGGATTGTGTGGTGACTTAAAGTGCGAGATTGGACGTGAGATGGTAGACAACCGATGGACAATTAGACGTGAGGCGGTGAATGGACAATTAGACGCGAGATAGGTTAGTGGCGTTTCACTTCAAAGAGAGTTCTCTCGTCTCGCGTCCACGAGATAGCAAAAAACAATGGCCTAGCGTCTAAATATCTGAATATCATTTGTGGTGGTGGGCTGGCGATTGTTGGCGATGCTCAAGGAGGCAAAGTTTGGCACCTTGCCACCTTGAGCCCCAGCAACACCGGGCGGCTCTGCCACCCTCATCCCCACTGTCAAACTGTCATACTATCATACTGTCATACTATCATACTGTCA
>JAFUOX010000053.1 GCA_017481725.1 Kiritimatiellia bacterium
CAGTCGCCCGTCGCATGTCGGGCGTGAATTGAAACAATTTGTTCAAGTATAGTTTTTGCCTGCTGAACCAGTCGCCCGTCGCATGTCGGGCGTGAATTGAAACATAGCAGATGGCATGGCATGGGTGGTCGACCTATGTCGCCCGTCGCATGTCGGGCGTGAATTGAAACTGTTGTTATAATGCTTGCTGATCGTGCTACCATGGTCGCCCGTCGCATGTCGGGCGTGAATTGAAACACCAGTGATACAAACCCAGTAGCGAACAAGGAGTCGCCCGTCGCATGTCGGGCGTGAATTGAAACACGATATGGCAGGAAACATCTTATTATAAATTGAGTCGCCCGTCGCATGTCGGGCGTGAATTGAAACCAAGGTAATCCATTGAAACTAAAAGAGAATGATGTCGCCCGTCGCATGTCGGGCGTGAATTAAAATATACTCTTCTTTAGATACTTTCTGTCATCGAAGAATCCCACGACTAATCATGTGTCATACATCAATCAAAATATAACGGGAACAGAAACTTTCCGTGCCTATTCGTGTTTCTCAGAAGACAAGAGCACCCGCGAAAAATCAATTCTCTGCGATCTCTGCGTCTCTGTGGGGGATAATGAATTCTTGCTCGTTGCACTCGTTGCTTTCGCATAACACGGACACACATTGTGTGATTTTTACGGAGGACAAGGGAGCATTGCACTAGCTTCCAATATTCCATGAATCTCTCCGTGTCTCCGTTCTCAGAAAAATCACACTACGTGTGCTCCGTGTTTCGCCGAAGGCATAAGCGCCAGCGACAAATCACTCCATCCGTGTCTAGGGTTGGAAGATGGCTGGGTCAAGCGTGATGCCTCGTGCAGCCAGATCTGTGAAGAAGGTTGGCACTGCACCTGTGGCACGGTAGTGTCCAATTACCTTGCCCTGAGCAGAAATACCTGTCTGCTTGAATTCAAAAATATCCTGCATTGTGATCTGATTGCCCTCAAGACCTACAACCTCTGAAATGCAGGTTACTTTGCGAGAACCATCGCTTAAACGCGATTCATGCACAATAATATCAATAGCAGATGCAATCTGCTCACGTATTGCACGCGAAGGTAGCTCCATGCCCGACATCAATACCATCGTTTCCAAACGTGCAATAACATCACGAGGTGCATTGGCGTGGACAGTTGTTAATGAGCCGTCATGACCAGTATTCATTGCCTGAAGCATGTCAAGTGCCTCACCACCACGACACTCACCCACGATAATGCGGTCAGGGCGCATACGCAAGGCATTGCGTACAAGGTCGCGAATTGTGATTGCACCACGTCCCTCAATGTTTGGAGGACGAGCCTCCAAACGCACCAAATGAGGCTGGTTAAGCCTTAATTCAGCTGCATCCTCAATTGTTAAAATGCGCTCACCCTCTGGCAAGTAGTTGCTCAGCACATTAAGTAGGGTAGTTTTACCAGAACCTGTACCACCAGATACAACGATGTTTTTGCGAACCTTTACGCAGACCTTAAGAAATTCTGCCATTGCCTCAGTTAAGGTTCCGTAGTTGATTAGGTCCTTATCAAATAGCTGACGCTTTGCAAATTTACGGATAGTAATACAAGGACCAATTAGGGAAAGAGGATGAATAACGCAGTTCACACGAGAGCCATCTGCCAAACGAGCATCCACGTATGGCTGACTCTCATCAACGCGACGCCCAAGTGGAGCTACAATGCGCTCAATGACAGACATTACGCTCTGTGCATCCATAAAGGTTTTGTTTGATAGCACTAGCTTGCCATTGCGTTCAACGAAGATTTTGTCAGGACCATTTACCATGATTTCTGTTACAGAATCATCTGCAAGCAAATCCTCGAGAGGACCAAGCCCAAGCGCTTCATTGAGAATATCCTGCTCCAAAATTGCTGGGTCAATTCCCTCTGGAAGACGATTGCGAACATCGTTAATGATTGCTTGCAGAGTCTCGCGAGCTCTTTGTCTTAGCTCCTCAGGGTTCACGCGAGAGGCAGAAAGACGCTTAATATCAAGTCTATCAATTAGCTCAGCATGGATTTGTGCCTTGATTGAGCGCATCATTTGTAGAAGATGAGAATCATCTGCTTGAGCAAGCTCAATGGCAGGTGCTTCTGGTTCTGAAGCTGCTGGAGCCTGTGGTGGCGGTGGCTCTACGGTAGGTGAAAATGATTGTGTCATAGCAGGGGAGGCTTCTTGCACTACAGGAGGTTCTACTGGTGCATTTTCTTCCTCATCTGGCACATCAGATATAACAATTGTGTACTGACCAAGAGTAATTGGTGTTGTGGAAAATACATCAGCCTTTCTATCTATTGGCTCACCATTTACAAAAATAGCAGTTCCATCTCCAATGTCTCTTATCTGATAAGTGCCTGAATTGATGTTAAGAATTGCATGGCGAGGGCAAACACCTGCTCCCTCCTTGAGCGGAATGCGGCAATTAAGATCACTACCCAAGGTGTACGTTCCGTCGCTAACCTGAAGCTTTATTGGTGTATCGCCTGGTTTGTAAAGCGTGAGAATAGTCATAGATTTTTGTCCGATTAAATGGTTAAAGGCGGTAATTTATCTTCTCTTGATATTTTTCTGGCGGGCTTCATTAAGCTCTTTAAGCTTTGCTTCAACATGATTGAAATCTACACGAGGAAGCTCTGCCTCAAAGTGTACGTCAGATGGATTTCTTAAGGATAGAGCAAGTCTTCCCTTTATTTGCTGAGTAAATACCAATAGTTCTGCCTCGCGTGGGGTTACAAGAACTGTGATTGTGCTATAGCCAGAAGCTCTGCTAGAATTGGACATCAAGGAGCGGAAGGTGTCTGTTCCAGTGGCGAGTACGGTAACATTTTGTAGAATTGTTAGAGTTACAAGCTCTGCTTCCTCAGGGTTGCCATTTGCTGATGGTAGAGTGAAGGAGCCAAGAATATCAACGCAATCATTAGGACGGACAAGTCCTGAAACGGCAGATGCTCCTGACACAGGAATTGATACAGCACGCATTCCTTTTTGGATGCTCTCAGAAAAGCTCTTTTGGCGAGGCTTTCCGCCTTCAATGTCGGCCCAAAGAAGAGGACCATTTTGTGAAATTGAATTGGCGAGGCGCTTGCCGATAATCATCTCTGCATCTTCTTGACGGATTGTGTCGTTTCTCAAAGAAGATGCCTCGACATTTTTTATACCCAAGTCTTCTACAGAAAGAACAGTTCCCTGAGCTAGTGGACGGGCAGCAGCTATAACAGCAACACGCTCACCGCGCTTTAGAATTTTTGCTTTAAGCTCTTCAACTTCTTCATTTTTCATATCAATCCATCCGCGACAGATAATTGCCGCGATAATACCGATGATGATTGCAATTATAAGGATAAATTTTTGTTTCATTGTGTTATTCTCCGAATAAATGTGTTCTCTAAATAGTTTATTTGAAGGTTTATTTGCTAGAGGTTATTATTTAAGAGCTGCTTTGTATAGCTCAACGGTGGCTTGAGCCACCTTGTCCCAAGAATATTCACTGGCGCGCTTTATTCCGTCGGTTTTTAGTTGGTCACGAAGCTTTTCATCAAGCATAATATTTACTATGGCTTGAGATATAGAATCAGGACTGTTTGTGTCAAAATAAACAGCAGCTCCATTTGTTAGCTCCTTAAGGGCAGGAGCTTCTGAGCAAGCAACAGGAGCTCCTACAGCCATTGCTTCAAGCACAGATAAGCCAAAGCCCTCATAAAGGCTAGGAGAAATAAATGCACGTACAGAACTCATAACAGCAGTTAAATCAGAATCATGAATACCACCAATCCATTTAACATTATCTGCAATGCCTAATGAATTTATTAATTCAGTTAGATGAGGAGTTTTATTGCAATTATATCCAGCAAGAACAAGCTCAGCACCATCAAGTAGAGGTAGTGCCTTAGCATAGCCCTTAAGCAGTTTTGGTATGTTTTTGTGTGGCATTGTGCTGCCTAAATACAAAATTGAGTTGCGAGAATAGCCATAGCCAGCCGCTACGCGATTAAGAATATCTTCATCTTCAACGCGCTTAAACATTTCGCTAACACCATGTGGAATGGCTACGCACTTATCTGCAAACTGTGGGAAGATTGCTTTTGCATCATTGAGTGTGTTTTTAGAGACAGTCATTGCCTTTGTGCAGGTCTTGAGAGCTGTACTCATAGATGCCATAAATGCGATTGACTCCTGAGGAGTCTTTTCTGAGCGACAGCGCACTGGGCTAAAATCATGAATTGTAATAACAATAGGGCAGTCATAGCCAATTGTTGGGCACATTCTGTGAGGTGTATGGTAAATATCTGGCTTAAGCTGCTCTGCCAAGCGCTTCATTGGAAGCTGTCCATTTGGGTCGTCTGGAGGGGCAACACATGTTGTTACCATGACATTTTCTGTTTCAGGAATGTCAAAGGTGCAATTTGGATGTCGTACGATAGTAAGCTTATCACCTGATTCTTTAAATAGCTTTGCTAATGCGTTTGCTAAGGCAGCAGTGTAGCGGCTGATGGCATAGAAACGCGGAGTAGCTGTTCTTGCGTCAAATAAAATATGCATTATTTACCTATTGTCTTTCTTATTAAATCTGCGATTTTTGTTGAGATGCTATTAGCAATGTCAATTGAGCTTGCTTCAACCATTACTCGGCACATTGGCTGTGTGCCGGAGTAGCGTACAAGAATGCGCCCCATGTCGCCCAGAGCTTCTTCAGCCGCCTTTATGGCTGCAGAAACCTCAGGAAGGGTATCTAGCTCTGGCTTATCCTTTACATCAATATTTATTAGTACCTGCGGTGCTGTTTCAAATATCTTTGCAAGCTCAGAGAGAGGCTTTCCGCTTTGCTTGATTGCACTAATAAGCTGCAATGATGTTACAATGCCATCTCCGGTTGTATGCTTATTGAGAAAAATTACATGACCAGATTGTTCTCCGCCAAGAATTGCTCCCTCTTGCTTCATCTTTTCAAGCACAAGTCTATCGCCAATACCAGCATTCTTACATTCGATGCCTAGCTTGTTAAAGCAAACTCTTAGCCCCAAGTTGCTCATTGGTGTAACAATTACTTGCTTGTTTGTTAATGTTCCATTATCAAGCATTTGCTTGGCACAGATTGCAATAACATGGTCACCATCAATTTCATTGCCATTTTCATCTACAGCGATTAAACGATCTGCGTCACCATCAAAAGCAAAACCAACATCAGCACCAACCTCTTTAACCTTTTCACAAAGATCGTGAGTAAATTGAGAGCCACAGTTGTCGTTAATATTAAATCCATTAGGCTTGGAGTGAATAACTGTTACTTCAGCACCAAGCTCTTCGTAGATATCAGGAGCAATATGGTATGAAGCACCATTAGCACAATCTAAAACAACCTTTGTTCCTTTGAGAGAATATTCAGGAGGGAAGGTTGATTTGCAAAATTCAACATATTTGCCAGCGGCATCATCTATACGTTTTGCTCTGCCAATATCCTCTGGATCTGCAGCAATTTCATTAATTTTGCCAGAAAGAACCAGTTCTTCAATTTCAGTTTCTAATTGATCATTAAGCTTGAAACCAAGAGAAGAGAATATTTTGATGCCATTATCATAATATGGATTGTGAGAAGCAGAAATAACAATACCAGCTACGCAACGCATACTGCGTGTGAGATATGCAATACCAGGGGTTGGTAGAGGACCAGTTAGAAGAACATTAACACCCATAGAGCAAATACCTGCTGTTAGGGCATTTTCTAGCATATAACCACTGAGGCGAGTATCTTTGCCAACTAAAATTCTATTTAAACCGTTGTGATTTCGCTTAAGCACATAGGCAGTGGCGCGCCCCACGGCGAGAGCCATTTCTGCAGTCATAGGATAGACATTTGCTTTCCCACGAATACCATCTGTTCCAAATAGTTTACCCATAAAAATCCTTTTTTATTACAAGAGTAGAAAGGGTATCACCTAACTACATCTAAATTGTACCAAAAATAGTTTTATATATGCAATATAATTATGGGTGCATCTGAGTTTTTTATGCACGTGGTGCTAGTGAGATGCACGTGGTGCGAGCGTGATGCACGTGACGCCAAAGGGACGCAGAGACGCAGAGGTCGCAGAGGACGCAGAGCTTGCGTGATGCACGAGATGATAACACTACCGCTTGTTGTTTCCTTTGGTATTGCTCTAATTTTCAAGAGCAATAAGGAAACGGCCAAGCGCTAGTGTCCTCGCCCAGAAGACTATTAAGATGCGGAGGCAACGCATTATAATAAATGAAGAATGAAGAATGAAGAATGAAAATGAAAAATGAAAAATGAAGAATTTAGGTAGAGTTGAGTGGTTTTTCTCCATTCTCGCGTCTAATCTCGTCCGCTGCGTCCTCCGCGTCGCAGCGTCCCTTCTTCGCACTTCTAGCCTTCACGCACGCAGAGGAGCACGCTAGTGCTCCCATCTGCGTATTCGTGTTTAGCTTATTGTTGATGCAGAGCAAACCTGACGGTAACTGCCTCCATACCAGAAGGTGTCGGAGAAGTGTCCGCGACATTTTAACTCAGCAATTTCGTTAATTTCGCCAGCTAGGTATTCGTTAATTAGGCGAGCAGTTTCCTCGTATCTTGCTCTAACACCAGCATTGCGAATCTGCATAACCTCAAAGCCGAAAGGCTTGCAGTTTGTGAGCCAATCCTTGCGATAGAGCTCAGCAAATTTGTCATGCATTGCAATGATACATGGAATTGTTGCTTCAGCAATTTCTTTCAAAGCTGCTTTGTCACCAGAATCGTATGCTTCAATAAGCTTTGTTCTAAATTGAAGCTTTGCAGTAAGTAGTCTATAGAGAGCTTCAACAATCTGTAAGTGTAGA
Source organism: Kiritimatiellia bacterium (assembly GCA_017481725.1). Lineage (GTDB taxonomy): Bacteria > Verrucomicrobiota > Kiritimatiellia > RFP12 > UBA3636 > RGIG990. The sequence goes on from JAFUOX010000053.1 coordinate 6,868, forward strand.
GCTGTTTCAAATTTTGCGGATGCCTTTACTGCATCTGCAAGCATTGTTAGACGTTCAATGATTAGAGGGATAACCTCTGTATTGCTATCGCCTGTGATGCTTGAATAGTACAAGCCCTGCAATGGGTCGTCCCAAAGAATAGCCGACATACGAGGGCAGACAAACTTTTGGTCATTGTCATAGCGAACCCACATTTCGTTTTCGCCAGCCTTCATTATAGCATTGTAATCCATGCCGCAAATAGCTTCAGTACGGATTGATGCTGATTCATCTATAGCTTCCTCGCTCACGCCGTAAGCCAAATCGGATGCCATTGCAAGGTTTGGAAGGGCAGAGTCATAAATACAGAAGCCACCATCATCACCCCACATTGTGAAAACAAGCTCATCAACACCCATAGAACGGCAAGCACGCATGGTTGGGTAAATTACATTGCGGTTTTGACGAGAATCGCACCAAAGCTTTGCCCAAGTCCAAATGCCAGAAGCAAGAGATACATTGCCATTATTTACCTCGCGATGAGATTTGAGCATTGTTTCATAAACATGCTGCTCCTGGTGGTAATAATCCCAGTACCACATCTTTACGCCAGTAGGAATTACAGCCTTAATTTCTTCCTTAATTTCTGGATTTTCAGTATAGTATTCGTGCTTCTCATTTGAGAAACGGTAGAACATATCTGACCACATTTCAGGAGAAAGACCCTTTTCTGCACAGATATCACGAACCTTTGCTAAATGCTCGCAGAAGAGCTTGAATGGAGGGACATAGCCGTTGACATTCATAAATGAGCCGCGACCAAGATCCTGTGTTTCATCCATGCCGATATGGATCTTACGGGTTCTGAGGGCTTTGCTCCAAAAATCAATCATTTTTGTGATAAGCTCATATACACGAGGCTTGCTAACATTCATTACGCTAGATGTGTCAGCAATGGAGTGTCTATAGTATGGCCAATGAAGCATCTGTTCAAGGTGTCCGAGGGTTTGGAAGCAAGCACGAAGCTCAATGCCGAGATTAAAGGCATAGTCATCAAGCTCGCGGACCTCATCAAAGGTGAAGCGTCCGCGCATATATCCAAAGAAAGGCTCGCCCTCTAGCTCATAGGTATCCTCTGTGTAGAGCATAACTAGGTTATTGCCCATGAGAGCCATTTGTCTTAGCCAGCCTTTTAGATAATCAAGATTAAATACTTTATTTCTTGAGCAGTCGAGCATAACACCGAGGTTCTTGAATGAGGTAGTTTCATCTGTTTCTAGGCCAGACAATACTGAGCCAATAGCTCTAGCAGCGGTTGTAATTGTTGTGTATTTAATTATCCAACCATCATTCTCTTTTTTTGTTGAGCAATGGATAGCTTGTGAATCTTCCTTTATAAAAGCAACATTTGGATCTGATGACTCAGTAATAGGGTAGTATTTACCGAGTTCATTTAGCATAGGGTGTAGCTCTGCAGGAGTATTTTCTTTATTCCACTTAATCATAATTGTGTCCTTAATTTTAAAAAGCACATTAAATGCTTGTTGTAACTTTTAGTAATTTACCATATACCCAAACAGGAGTTCAAGGCAAAACACAAAATTTTGTTGTGGAAATCCCACAAGGTTTCGAATGTGGTGCAGTGACGAGGAGATATTGCTGGGGCTCAAGGTGGCAAGGTGCCAAACTTTGCCTCCTTGAGCATCGCCATTATAATAAATGAAAAATGAAGAAAGAAGAATGAAGAATTTAGGTAGAGTTGAGTGGTTTTTCTCTAATCTCTAGTCTAATCGTCTTTTGGTCTCACGTCCCACGTCTCTTGTCTCATGTCCAAAGGGGCGTGTCAACGCCCGCGGGATGCGTGTCAACGCGTTGGATGGTCTCACATCTAACCGTCTAATTGTCCGTTCAACGTCTATCGTCTAATCGTTCGTTCACAGTCTCACGTCTAACGTTGTTTAATCGTCTCTAGTCTAATGCTTTAATTACCAATTTGGCTTGCAAATTACAAATAAAATTTCCATTGGTTTTAGTCGGTGCTATTGGTTGATATATTTTTTAATATTTGATAAACTTACGTTAATTAAAACTGAAATTATTTTAATGTTTTAAATTGTGGAGTATATATGTATAAAAAATTGATGGTTACAGCATTTGTAATGATGCTTTTGCAAGGTGTTACATTTGCCTCTATGTATGCTACAGGAGGTACAGAGGTGTATATATCAGGTGATGATACTGTAGCACATATTTTTACAGAGAATGGTACATTCGTATTAAAAGAAGAAAAGTTAGTCCGCATTCTCTCTGTCGGTGGTGGAGGAGGAGGAGGAGCTGAATGTGGTGGCGGCGGTGGCGGCGGTGGCGTCGTAGAGCAGCACGCTGTTATTTTAACGCCAGGAGAATATTCTATTATCGTTGGTGCTGGTGGTTTAGGCGGCAAGCAAGGTGTAGATTTAGGAAATGGTATGCAGCGTGGAACAACAGGTGGAGACACTGTTATTATTGCTCCAAATGGGGAAGAGTTAATCCGTGCCTATGGCGGTGGTGGCGGTGGCTCTTGGTCTGTTCGATCTGGTGGAACTGGTGGCTCCGGTGGAGGAGCTGCAGCTAATGGTGCAGGAGGATCTTGTATAGACCCATCTCAAGGTAATTCTGCTGGTTCTGTACCAAGGGACAATTGTTTGCCAACAGGTGGTGGTGGTGCAGGAGGTCCTTCTCTTGATCTCAATATGGATAAAGGTCAAGGATTAAGTGGTTCTGGTGGTGCAGGAATTATTAGCGACATCTCTGGCACTGCAGAAATGTATGGTGCTGGCGGTGGCGGTGGTAATTATGACTATGGCAGTGCTACTGATCAAGCTCCTGGTGGTGACGGAATAGGTGGCTTTGGTCAAGGTAATACATCTATTTTGACTGGTAATGAAAAAGGTCGCGATGGCTTCGGTGGTGGTGGTGGCGGCGGAAGTAATGTTACTACATATATCGCAGCTGATGGTGGTTCTGGAACAGTTATTTTCAGACTTTCTGCAACTGATGAAGTTGCACAAGAACCATCATTTCTAGTTTACGATAAGATTGCTTCTGTGGACCACATCAAATTTATGATTTCTGTTATCGGGGCGGGTGCTTCTGCAAGTGATGGTAAGGTGTCTATTTACGCACAGGTTGCAGATAGTATTGATGCTTGGGATGAAGAAACTGGAGCATTCTCAGGTACAGAAAAGCTTGTTGCTTCAGGAGTAGCAGGTGGCAATGTTGATGTCATAGTGGGTGGACTTCGTCCATTACACGATTATGTTGCACGAATTATTATACGCAATGATGCTGGTGATGAATCTATATCTGAACTATTTTCTTTTTCAACTATTGCGCTTATAGATAGTCGTTGGACATATAATGGCGTTGCTGGACAGTCAGGTCTATACCAATACTTTTTCTCAGATAGTGGTTCTAACGATTTAGGAAAAGAATTTGATGAATTTACTCCAGGTTTAACAGTTCAAATAGGTGCAATTGCTGCTGGTCTTTCAAATTCCCATTCTGATGGAATACATGGAACCAAATATGTTGACTCTGAAGATAATATTTGGTCTGTTGGTGCTTATATGTCGTATGGATATGTTGGTTATATGTTCATGGAGGAAGGTGTTACATATAACTTCTTTAAGTATTACTACGATGGAGTTCGTCTAGAAATCGATGGTAAAGATCTTATACGCAATACAAGCTACGAAAATATAACAATAGCTTCTTATACAAGTGATCGTACTGGATGGCACCGTATTCGTATCTGGCTTACATCTCCAAAAGGAAAGACCTTCGGTGTTCCTAAGGCAGGGTGGTCAATTGGCTTAGGCTATAACACCAATGGTGTGACAGCTGTAACAGGTAAGCCTGGTCCAGATTGGTTGCCTATGGAAAATACAGAAGATTATGAATTTTTGCGAACATTTCCAAAGGGACGCATGCTAGATATTTCTAATTGGTCGGTGGATCAAGACAATAATAGTGCAAACTTTAGCTTGGACTATGGAGAAGCATATAGGAATGCAGAGCTTTATGCAGTGTATGGTCCAATTTACGGAGGAAACACACTAGATGGTTGGGCACATGTTGAAAGCCTTGGTGTAATTGATACTGCTTCAGGGAGCACATCCTTTACTCTCGATGATATATCAGACCTAGTTTGGTTTAAATTTGTTGCTGTTGATGAGGATGGAATTCATTCTTGGAGTACAAGCAAGTTTATTGACTTTACTAACCCATCTATTAGTATCTCACAAATTGAACATTCTGGCGATAAGGCAACAATTTCTGTTCGTGTTGATTCTGTTGGTAAAGGAGATTTTTCTCTAAATGTTTATTGGGGAGAAAATGCAGATTTATCAGGAGCATCTGTCACAAATATTGCTGTGACAAGTCCAGGTGTTTATGATGTAGTCGTTGATGTAATTCCTGGCTCAACATTTTATGTTAAGGCAGAGGCAGAAACCTCAGAGGGAGGCAAGGATTCAACATTGGTTGACTCATTTACAACCCTTGCCGCTGCAAGCATGGGTAATTTTACTTCATCGGTATCAAATCATAAAATAACCTTCTCTGGTAATATTCTAACTAAGGGTGCAGGAAATACAACAATTACACTTTGGACAGGAGATAGTCCAGATACTCTTTCCCCTGATCCAGAGCCTGTTACCATTAATAGCCTTGGGCAATTCCTATTTCATCGCATTTTCCCCGGTGAGGAAAAAACGATATATTGGAAATTTGTTTGTGAAAATGTTGCTCTTGGAGGAACAAGATGGGAGTCAGAGTCTCCTGTTTATAGTGCTAGGACCTCTGAATCAGGTATTGAATATACTTGGAAAGCAGAGGTTGCTGATGGAGATTGGACTAATACAAACAATTGGGTTTCAACTAAAGAAGGTGCTTTGGGATATCCGAAATATAGCAGTACCTTAGCTAAATTCCCAAACAATTCTACAAATAGAATACATTTGGTTGGATTTATTGGAACAAGAATAACTTTGGGCTTTTCTAATAGTCATATAACTATATATGGAGATGGAGCTGATGCTTCTTACCTATACACTTATGACAGTGCGGATGCTTCTTTAAATCAATCTGTGTTACGCATAGATAATATGACTCTTGATGAGTATGATATGTTTGACTGGGCTTTTGGAGGTAATAGTTCTCTGTTTGCACAAATTGAGGTTGTTAATTCAGCTCGTTTGAATTTGGGAGGTAACCCATGGGCTATTGATGGCAAGAAATCAAACATCTTCGTTGCCAATGATTCTGAATTTTATTTTGGACATTCTAGTGTTCCTAAAACAAATTTAGTCAACAGGGTTGCCGAAGAGGGACTACCTGTTTTCGCAACTCAAGGGGAATGCTTAACAATAGAGGGTAGGGCTTCTTTTGACAATGTATTGTTTGCAACAATAAATGATAGACAGTCTCAAACTATTCGCCTACGTGGTGCTTCAGCATCATTAAATGTAATTGAAGGTGGATTTGGTGATTCAAATATTTATGGAACAGATAAGCACTCCCTTTTAAATGGAAACAACCCATTAACAAAGGATGTTAATGTTGTCTTTGAACCAGAGGGTGGCAATTATACAAATGTTGTATCCTACATGGTAGATGATGTTGAATATACTGAGAAAATTCCTCTAACTTCATTTGCGAATAAAGATAGGGCTTTTGGTGAGATGGTTTTGGAAAATTCAACTGGAAAAATCTTTGTTTCTGTTGATACTGGATCAATGAAAGCATCTACTAAGAGTGTTAATCAGCATTTGATTTTGTGGAAGAGCGGAATCGACACTTCAAGAGTTGAGCTTGTGCAGGGAGATGGCTATGAGCTTCATTACACCTATGGTTGGCCTTCTGTTGCTACAGAGCCTACTGAAGAAGGAGAGCTTCCTACAGGTGTTTGGGGTAGAGTGGATGCAATCTCATCAACAATTATTATTGTTTATTAAGAGAAGCAGTAGTGAAAGTAAATGCGTGTTAGGCGCATTTACTTTCGCAAATAACACAAAAATAAAAAAATAAAAAAAACAGTTGATTTTAGATATAAAGGTGTGGTACAATTAGCGCGTTTTACAACTTAAAGCGCCCATCGTCTATCGGTTAGGACATGAGGTTTTCATCCTTAAAAGCGGGGTTCGACTCCCCGTGGGCGCGCCAGTTCGAGTTGATCAAGCTCGGGTGGCGGAATTGGCAGACGCGCCAGCTTGAGGGGCTGGTGGGAGCAATCTCTTGCGGGTTCAAATCCCGCCCCGAGCACCATAATTTTCTACAGGAAGTCATCGATGATAATCGGTGACTTTTGTGTTTTTTGGGTGCCTGTAATAACGCAGGGCTTGTGTGATGCACGAGACGCGAGTGTGATGCACGTGGTGGCTAAAAGTGCGAAAAAGGGACGCAGAGACGCGGAGGGCGCAGAGGTCGCAGAGCCGTGACGCCGAAAAAACACTAGCGGAGTGAGGTTTGCCTTGACTATTGCTTTATCTTTCGAAGCAATTTGGCAAACCTCATCCACTAGTGTGCTCGCCCAGAAGCTCATTAAGATGCGGAGGCAACGTATTATAATAAATGAAGAATAAAAAATGAAGAATGAAGAATGAAAAATGAAGAATTCAGGTAGAGTTAATTGGTTTTTTCTCCATTCTCGCGTCTAATCGTCTAATTGTCCATTGAACGTCTATTGTCTAATTGTCTATCGGTTGTCACACGTCTAACCTTCTCACATCTAGTGACCACACAAGTCTCTGTGCCTCTGCTGGAAATAACAATATCCGTATGAATATAACATGTTCAAGCCTCCTAATCTCCAAAACTCCCAATCTCCCAGTAGCGTAAGCAACAAGTGAAACGATTAGCACCAGTCTCCTTTGTCCTCTGCACTCCGTGTTGAGCGAAAGCAACGAGTGTGAATAAGGGACGCAGAGGCATCCTCAAGGAGAATTTTGGTGATGTGCTAGTGAATTAGGGAATTTGTTTTTAGGGAGGAAGAAAAGCGGAGCCAACGTAGCTCACGGGCACGCATTGCACGATATTCGTGTGGCTCGTGATCATCATTGCCTGCAAGGTGGTCTATGCCATGAGCAATATAAAGCGCTAGCTCACGATTAGCGTCCCAATTTGCACGAGCCTTGCTCTTTGCCATATCAATGCTAATAATTAGCTCGGCACACAATGGCACTCCTGGCATTGCCTCATAGGGAAGAGTAATAACATCAGTTGTGGTAGGTATATTCATTGTGGCAGCGTGTGCCTCTGCAATTTGCTCTGCATCTGTAAAGATAAGCGTAAGCTCATCATATATTGGAGCTCCATTACGCTTTGCTACAGTCTCAGCAAAGCCACATAGCTCCTTTGCTAAAGCCTTAATTGCTTTAGTGTTTAGCTTGATGCTTGGATGCTGATTAACTACCAAAATGCTTGTCATAGCTCTGCTATATTAGATTTTATCCTCAGATGAGGTGCTTGTTTCTGTGATAACAGGAGTTTTATCAAAATCAGCAATCTGCTCAGCTGGTGCAGGTGTTTCCTCCTTGGCATTTTCTGCATCCTCAGCAGAAGGATATGGGATACGAGCATGTAGTGAATTTGTTAACGATATAGAGAAAACAGTTTTTATGATTGCTATATCACGGTTTGTCAATTCACAATTATCCAATTGCCCATCTAAAATCTTTTGATTAATAATGCTGCGAACAAGAGCATCGAGCTTTGCCGGTGTTGGCTTATCTATGCTACGTGAGGCAGCCTCAATAGAGTCTGCAAGCATAACAATGCCCGCCTCTTTAGATATTGGTGATGGACCAGGATATCTATACAAGCTCTCGTCAATAGTCTCTTTTGCAAGACCAGACGCAGCATTCTTCTCTGCTAATGTGCGCGCTTTGTTTAAAAAATAAGCAATTGTGGTTGTGCCATGATGCTGCTTAATAATATCAATAATAGGTTGTGGCATATTGTAGTGATGAGCCAATGCAACACCATCCTTTACGTGACTCATAATTACAAGTGCACTCATGCTTGGGCTAATGTTGTCATGCACAGAAGCACTTTGTGCAATTGACGTATTTTCAATAAAGAAATATGGCTTTGATAGTTTGCCAATATCATGGAAATATCCTCCTACACGTGCAATGAATGAATTTGCCCCAATACGCTCGGCTGCATTTGCAGCAAGTGTTGCCACCTGGATGCTATGATGGAAGGTTCCCTCTGCCTCAGAAGATAAGCGAAGTAGAAGAGGGTGACGTAAATCGCAAAATTCATTTAATCTTACATTGCTTGTGCAAGCAAAGATGTGCTCAAATATAGGTAGAAAAGCAATTGTCAGCATAAATGAGATTAATACACTGATAAAGGAAAAAATAAACACATATGCCAATGACATCCAAAGAGATTCAGAGGATATTGAGTTATAGCCAGAAAAAACAATAATAGCAACAGCAATTGCTTGTATTAGCTGAGTTGTAATAAAAGCCTTGAGAATATGTGTTCTGCGATAAGCATTACGTAGAATAAAAGGCAAAATCGTTGAACCCAAGGTACCAGCAACTAAAAGCTGAGTGTGTGCACAAATATCTGTATTTGCATTTGACCCATTGAATCCAAAAATCATAGTCAATAGAGTAAGACCAAGGCCTGTAGAAATACCTGCCTTAACACCAAGCATTAGGGTAATAAGAGCAGGAGCTACTAGATATGGGAAATTTAGAGCAACCAAGTCTGTTTGAACAGCACTTTTAATAAATAATTTTGGAATAAAAGTGTTTGTGCTAAATGTAATTAACCATAGAGAAAATAAAGCAACAGCAAGTATTGATACAAGGCAAATCAAAAGTATACGAGAATTACGCTTGATAATTTCTGGCTTATAGGTTATTAAAAGATAACGAGTAGAAAGAATGCCAGTAAAAATTAGAACTATACCAGTAAATAGAGCATAGTTATAATTTTTATCAATACCTGCATAGGTGAAAGTAATCAGCATAGCAAGTAACGCTGCAATGCCAACGATTGATGCATATATTGTTGCAAGATAGGAGCTATTCTTAAAGCCTTTTTTCTCGGCTCCAGAATTAGCATGCTTATCTGCAATCTTTTGGATATGCTTTTGTCTTTTTTTTGAAATTCCAGCGTTCATGTTATGTGATAATGATTTTGTGCTATATAAACATAAAAAGGCGCATCTTTTGCTTTCTAAAGATATGAGAAAGTTAAGGATGCGCCGATTTCTTTATTTTAGTGGTTTTTCTTGAATTCAGCCATGAATTCAACAAGCTTCTCTACGCCCTCTACTGGGAATGCATTGTAGATAGAAGCACGGATACCACCTACGCTACGATGACCCTTCAAACCACCAAAGCCAGCCTTAGCAGCTGCAGCAACAAACTCTGCCTCAAGCTCTTCGGTTGGAAGACGGAAGGTGATGTTCATATCAGAGCGGCACTCCTTAACGGCTGTGCCACGATACCAGCCGTCGCTATTATCAATAGCAGCATAAAGCTTAGCGGCCTTATCGATATTCTGCTGGAATAGAGCCTCTTTACCCATCTTCTTAATCCAGCGTGTAACAAGAGCTAGAATGTAGATAGAGAAGCATGGAGGTGTGTTGTAAAGAGAATCCTCAGCGATGTGAGTGCGATATTGAAGCATTGTTGGTAGGTTCTCTGGTGCTGCCTCTGCAAGATCGTTGCGAATGATTACAACAGTTAGACCAGATGGACCAAGGTTCTTCTGTGCACCAGCATAGATTAGACCAAACTTTGATACATCAATAGGGCGAGAAAGAATGTCTGAGCTCATATCAGCAACGATTGGGCAAGCAACATTTGGAATTTCTTTCCACTGCGCACCAGAGATTGTCTCATTAGTGGTGATATGTAGGTATGCTGCATCTGGAGTTAGCTTTAGCTCATCCATTGTAGGAACGCGTGTAGGGATTTCCTTTTGGCAATCTGCAACAATATTTACCTTGCCAACCTTCTTTGCTTCCTTGATTGCTTTGTTTGCCCATGTACCAGAATTTGTGTAGTCAGCTACTTTGCCCTCTGTAAGTAGGTTCATTGGGACCATAGAGAATTGTGTGCTTGCACCGCCCTGAAGGAAAAGGATAGAGTAGTTCTCTGGGACGCCCATAAGCTCGCGGATATTGTCCTTTGCTTCCTGATGAATTGCAGCATAAGCCTTTGCACGGTGTGAGGACTCAAGGATTGACATACCTGTGCCGTTAAAATCGATTAGCTCTGCCTGTGCAGTCTGCAATACCTCAAGTGGAAGTGCTGCTGGACCTGCGTTGAAGTTATATATACGTGACATTTTTATTTGCTCCTAATTTGCCATCAGCTTTTGCCTAATGGACTTGACTTTTTAAAGAAGTGATGAAGACGATCATCACAGTTTAAAAACATTCTAATATAATAATGAAAGAAGACGATCAGACCTATTAAACTAGAATGGTACCCCAGACAGGGATCGAACCTGCGACCTACGGTTTAGGAAACCGCCGCTCTGTCCAACTGAGCTACTGGGGCAAAAACATTTGGCTATTTTATTATTTTTAATGGTTTATAGTCAACTAAAAAACGATTTTAGGCACATCACAGAAAATTGCATAATTAAATGAGTAGGGGTAATTAGGCCAAAAAACCACATATTTTCAGCAGAAAATAATAGAGGTTTCAGTTGTAAAAAGAAATAGTGTTGTGAACCGTGTTGTCAATAGGTTGTGAATAGGCTTTAGCC
>JAFUOX010000054.1 GCA_017481725.1 Kiritimatiellia bacterium
AAACAAAATGACTCCTGTTGAATATAGACAATTTTTAGTGGCGTGATATTTGTCCACTTTTGAGGGGACACTTCAGGGTGCAATACAAAATCGTTCCCCCTCTAACTCCCCCCACTGGGGGAGAATGTCCTTAGAGGTAGGGTAGACTTCAGTCTACCGAAAAAATGGTTTTTTGGTTGACTAAAGTCTACCCTTAAGCCTCGCTAACTCAGTGCGACGCACTTCAAACAAAGCTCGGCAAAAAAATTCGTACCTTACAGTAGCTGTAACGCAAGGGCTGGTGTTTGATTTGCGGTTGCAAGAAGTGTTGCGGACGCTTCTTGCAAAATCTGTTGCTGAATATATTGGCTTGAAATCTCCGCCATATCCGCGTCTTTTATGGTTGAACGACTAGAAACAAGATTATCATACTGGACGCTTATTTCTTCTAAAACTGACATCAAGCGATTTTGAATCGAACCATATTCAACTTCTTTGTCTGCAATCATTGATATATATTTATCTATCTCTGTTAAATAATCAGCAGATACAGAACCGATTTTACGCAAATTATCTATACCATAAATTGAAAATCCTAGATTACAATTTATTTGAGATGATTCTAGACCACAGATTCCAACTTGAATTTGAATATCTTCAGATATTTGCGCCTCTTTTTGCCACGATAAAATATTATGTTCACAAACTTGTAGCCAGCCATTAATTTCCGTAAATTTCATGTACTCACTTGTATACTTCATCTGAATCTCTTCTAACGTCATAATGTCACCAGTATTACTATCTACTCCAGTAGATACACCACTTACTTTTGCACAATTCAAGACTGATGAATCAGAAGTATTCATCCCGATAAAACCACCAACAGAACTTCCTTCTACAAGAACATCTCCTTGTGCGTACGAATTCTCAACTACAGAGCTTCCAGTGTTTAAGCCAATCAACCCTCCAAGTTGATCATTACCCATTAAAACACGTCCTAATGCATAACAATTTTGTATAAAACCACTATTATAATTATTTCCAACTAGTGCTCCAATACAATCTCCAGTTGATGATACATCACCACTTGAATAACAAGTTTCTATTACTGAATTTATTGTATTCATACCAACTAATCCACCAGCTTGACCAGCATCAGTTGCAACATATACATTTGCATAACAACTAGTAATCATAGAATTAGTTGAATTCATACCAACTAAACCACCAACCCTCATAGCTTTTCCTCTAACATTGCCCGTTGCATAACAATTTTTTATCAAAGAACCACCATAATTAAGTCCAACTAAACTACCTACACGCGAATTAGCTGTTACACTACAGTCTTCTATGCCTAAATCCTTTATTATTGCAGTATCAGAAGTCTGACCAAATAAACCTTGATAATCTGCATCTCTATCTATTAACAAGTCCTTAATGACATGACCATTACCATCAAAAGTTCCTCTAAATCCATTCAAATAATCTCCAATTGGTACCCAACCTCCAGTTTCTGAATGTTCTAAACACCAAGTCTCAAGATCAATATCGTTTGCTAAAACAAATGTCATTCCTGTCGTATCAGTGCCGTTGTTGACTAGCGTTGCCAATTTTGCCAACTCTTCTGCGCTTGAAATTTTGTACTCCTCACCTGAAACCAAAATGCTATCATCAATTGCTTTGGTCAACGAGATCATGTCTTTCAAATGAGCTATACTATAAGTTGTGTTTGTTGTATCTGATTTTAAAAAAATCTTACTATTGCTATATTCGCTAGCATTATAAACGCGTTCTATCTCATCAATCAAAGCATTAGCTTCAGCCGAAATTGCATCCAAAGATAAATCGCCATAAGTACCGTTCTGTGCTGCAACAGCCAATGAACGAAGACGCGAAAGTTTATCGCTTATCAAGTTCAATGAAGCTTCCGCAGTCATAAGCATATCCAACCCCATCATAGCGTTTTCTTCTGCTACCATATACGCGCCAATTTTGGTGTCCATGTTGGTGGAGATGCTGAAATTCGCAGCGTTGTCGCTCGCGTGGTTGATTTTGTAACCAGTCGTCATGCGCTCAATCGCTTGGTTTAATTTATTAGTCGATTGGTGCAAGTTGCCTTGCGCTATTAAGGAGGAAAGGTTGGTGTTAATGCTCAACATATTTTATACCTCACTTCCATGCTTGTTTTGAAACTACTAGTTTGGCGTGGATGGCTTTTACACCATCCTAATATGTCATTCTGAAAGCGTAGAAAATAAGGACTTTTGTCCGTAATTTTCAAGCTGTTCAGAATCTTATTGAAAACTAGTAAATATTCCATACTGGTTAGGTGCTGAAATAAATTCAGCACGACAAGACAATAGTCACAAAACCAAACAAATATATTTACCCCTATATTTACCCCT
>JAFUOX010000055.1 GCA_017481725.1 Kiritimatiellia bacterium
AGTGTTACTGTGGCGCGAGGTGAGGAGTTGGAGAGTGGGGAGTGGAGAAGTGGAGGGGAAGTTTGCGAGTTTGACAGTTTGCGAGTTGGGGAGTTTGATAGTTTTACTGTGAAGATGAGGGTGGCAGAGCCACCCGGTGTTGCTGGGGCGAGAGGTGGCAAGGTGCCAAACCTTTGCCTCCTCTCGCTTTCCATACCCCATTTAGCTTGCAATTTGCAAAAAAATCAACCAAAACTCCCTTTTTTTGATTTGAATGATTTTTTTTATTGCGTTTTATAGCATTTTAAGGCAAAATATTCATAAAAATTAGGTTCTTTATATAATAGTAGGAGAATTATAGTATGTTTTATATGCGAAGAGTAAGAAAATTTGTTTGTAGCCTAATTGTAATTTATGCATTAGTGTATTTGATTGGATTTTTCTGCGTGCGTTCTGGCTGGGGCAGAGGATTAGTTTCAGACTATATTAGTTCAAAGACAGGTTGTTTTGTTGAGCTTGAACGAGCTTCTTTGTGTATTAATTTTAAGATAAATGTTTTTGGTCTTAATGTTTTTGCAGATAAGGAGAAAACAATTAACCTTTTTAGTGCACCAAGCCTATGCTATGGATGGGGTTCAATAGAGGCTCGTCGCATTAAAGTTTTAGCTGATTTTACAAAAAATGATATTCCTTTTTCCTCTAGTTTACACAAGTTTGAGTCAGAGGAAGACTTTTATAAGGTTGAAAAGTTAAATGCATTTTCATTGGCTTTGTTTGAGTCTCTTAGCGATGTTAAGCTTTATGATATTTCTATAGAGCTTAAGATTGGCGACAAGACAGAAGAGCATTTCTTAACTAAGTTTATTAAAGAGCCAATGGATTTACCAGACGAGAATGAAGTGTTCTATTTTGTTCTAGGTGATAATTTGCGTTGGATAACAACACGTCATGGAAAGATTATTTCTACGATTAATCGTCAAGCAACAGAAGAATCTAATGTAAAAGCAGAGTCAGACGCTGAAGCTGAAGCTAAGGCAGACGTAGAGGCAAAGGCTAAAGCAGACGCAGAGGCTAAAGCTAAGGCAGACGCAGAAGCAAAGGCTAAGGCGGAGGCAGAAGCAAAGGCTAAGGCAGAAGCAGAAGCAAAGGCTAAGGCAGAAGCAGAGGCAAAAGCTAAAGCAGAAGCAGAGGCAAAGGCTAAGGCAGAAGCAGAAGCAAAGGTTAAGGCAGACGCTGAAGCAAAGGCTAAAGCAGAAGCAGAGGCTAAAGCTAAGGCAGAGGCAGACGCAAAGGCTAAAGCAGAGGCAGACGCAAAGGCAAAGGCGGAAGCAGAGGCTAAAGCAAAGGCGGAAGCAGAGGCAAAGGCTAAGGCGGAAGCAGAAGCCAAAGCTAAGGTAGAAGCAGAGGCAAAGGCTAAAGCAGAAGCAGAGGCAAAAGCTAAGGCAGAAGCAGAGGCAAAAGCTAAGGCAGAAGCAGAGGCAAAAGCTAAGGCAGAAGCAGAAGCAAAAGCTAAGGCAGAAGCAGAAGCAAAAGCTAAGGCAGAAGCAGAAGCAAAAGCTAAGGCAGAAGCAGAGGCAAAAGCTAAGGCAGAAGCAGAGGCTAAGCCTTCAGAGAATAATTAATTTGGTTTAGAATAATAGGTGTATTTATGAAAATTATAGGTGTTATTCCATCTCGTTGGGGATCAACTCGTTTCCCTGGAAAAAGCTTGGCTCTAATATGTGGCAAACCTCTTGTTTGCTGGGTGGCAGAGTCATGCCTAAAGGCTAAACTGCTTGATGAGGTTGTTGTTGCAACCGATGATACTCGTATTGCAGAGGCTCTTAAGGATATTAATGTTCGTGTTGCAATGACTCGCCCAGATCATCCATCTGGTACAGATCGTGTCGCAGAAGCAGCAAATGCCTCAGATGATGATATTATTATAAATATTCAAGGTGATGAGCCTCTAATTAATCCAGATTTAATTGATGATGTTGCTCGTAAGTTGCGTGATGAGCCTCAATGGCAAATGTCAACTGCATGTGCTCCAATCAATACAATTGAAGAATTGAATGCTCCAACAATTGTTAAGGTTGTTTTAGATGGCGCAGATGGAGCTCTATATTTTTCTCGTTTGCCAGTCCCTTATAAACGTGATGGAGAAATAGATATTACATCAGGCTTGTATCAGCGCCATATAGGTATTTATGGTTATCGTGGTGCATTCCTAAAGCGCTTTATCTCAGAACCTCAATGCATTCTTGAAAAGACAGAAAGCCTAGAACAACTTCGTGCGATGTATATTGGCGGAAGAATTGGTGTTGTTCGTACAACAGAAAAGGGTATCGGTGTTGATCGTCCTGAAGATATTGAAGTTGTTGAGCGCATAATTAGAGGAGAAGCTTAATGATTAAGACAAAGGTTGTTAGCACAGGTGGTGAATTTGCAGTTAAGGCAGGAGGAAAGAATCCTCTGCTATTAATGGCTGGTCCATGTGTTATTGAAAGCCGTGAAAAATGCTTTAAGCTTGCGGAGAAGCTTAAAAAATTTGCAGAAAAAAATAACGTTTCCTATATTTTTAAGGCTTCCTTTGATAAGGCTAATCGTTCATCTGTAGATGCATTCCGAGGACCTGGAATACTAGATGGATTAGAGATATTAGGAGAAATTCGTAATACCTTTGGTATGCCTGTTGTGACAGATATCCATGAGCCATGGCAGGCAGAGCTCGCTGCTAAGTATGTTGATGTATTGCAAATACCTGCATTCTTGTGCCGACAGACAGATTTGCTAATTGCCGCAGGAGAGACTGGTTGTGTTGTAAATGTAAAGAAGATGCAATGCTTGGCTGCTGAAGATATGTCTCAGGTAATTAAGAAGCTTGAATCTACAGGTAATAAACGCATTATGCTTACAGAACGTGGTGAGTCATTTGGATATCGTAATCTTGTAGCTGATATGCGCAATTTGATGATATTGAAGGAATTTGGTTATCCTGTGATTTTTGATGCAACACACTCTGTGCAACGTCCAGGTGCTCTAGGTACAGGTAGTGGAGGAGATGGGAAATGGGCTCCTGCATTGGCTCGTGCAGCTGTGGCTACAGGTGCTTGTGATGGTGTCTTTATTGAAACCTATGAGAATCCTGCAGAGGCTCTTTCTGATGGTGCAAATGCTCTCGCATTTAAGGCTTTGCCAGAGCTTTGGTCTCAGCTTATTGCTATTGACTCAATAGCAAAAGGAAGGTAATGGAATATATGTTCGCTAGGGGATTTGATATTAAAAATTTGCATAGAAGATGCTTTTTCTCATTAGCATTCCAATTCGCTAGTGGTATTTCACTGCTATTGTTTTTTTATGCTATGTTTTTTGTGCCAAATGTTTGCTTTGCAAATAAACTAGCATCCTCTACGATAATTGATCCATCAAATATAAAGTTTCCAGAAAGTGTTGAAGGGCAATCTATCATGAATCTGGGGGTGGCTCTTCAACGTCATAAAAATGGACGCATTAAAACATATTTTGAGGCTGGGCGTGCTTGGCAGGTTGGAACTGCTGCTCTTTCTTTTGCCAATGATTTTACAACTGGTACCTATGCTGCAAAGGGTGGCATTAAGATTACTATGCTTAATGATGTTGGGGAAAAAGAGTTTTTTGTAGATGCAGAACGTGCTTGTGTGTTACCGGATGAAAAAATTGGAAAGTGTTTTGGTTTTGTAAAGCTAACAAAACTAACTAGCCCAGAGCTTGAGATGTATGGAACAAATTTAATTTGGAATACAATTTCAACTAATTTGTTTACTATTGAAAAAGGTGTTACCTTAATAATAAAGAATTTAGATTCAAAAGAACTCGAAGGAAAGTAATAATATGAAAAATATTTTTGTAGTTATATGCTTAATGACAATTTGTGCTATTAGTAGAGCAGATGTCCTTACTCCTGAGAATTGGAAGCCTCAAGTAACCAATGAGAGCACGATTAATGCGGATCGACTTGATTTTGATTACGAGCAATATATTGCAACATTTACTGGTAATGTTGTAATCCAACATCCACAATTCACTGCTATAGCAGATAAGATTATTATTGTTTTTGAAAAGAATCCAGAGGAGAATACTAAAGCAATCCAAAAAAAGGAAGCTAGTGTATTTGGTAAAAAGGTGGGAGAGTCTCAGCAGCATGTTAAAAGTGCTGTAGCAATAGGTAATGTAAAGGCAGTTGGTGAAAATATGCTTATTACCTGCGATAGAGCAAATTATTTCAAGGATAATGCAATACTACGTTTAACAGGTATTGATACAGCTCCTGTGGTGCAAAAGGATGGGAGAACAATTTCAGGAAAAATTATTACCATGTGGTTAAATGATAATCGTGTGGAAACCTCTGGTGATATTAAGGTGCAGATTCCTAGTGATACTTCGCTTTAATAGATTTATTTATAAAGATTTAGGGTAGCTTGCTATGGATGAGGAAAATATTCAAGAAACAGAAGAGCTCGTAGCAGAGAATTTGGTAAAGTGTTACAAGGATCGAACTGTTGTGCGAGGCGTTAATATTCGCATGCGCAAGGGTGAGATTGTTGGTCTATTGGGAAAGAATGGTGCCGGTAAAACCACAACCTTCTACATGATTGTAGGCTTGGTTCGCCCAAATTCCGGAACAATTCATTTTAAAAATATGAATATAACAGAATATCCTGTATATAAGCGAGCTCGTGCAGGATTGGGTTATTTGGCACAAGAGGCATCTATTTTTAGAACAATGACAGTTGAGAATAATCTTTTGGCAATTCTTGAGACAATGAAGCTTACTCGTGCACAACGCAAGGCACGTGCTGCTGAGCTCCTCGCAAAGTTTGGTTTGTCTCATGTGGCTAAACAAAAAGCAATTACACTTAGTGGTGGTGAGCGCCGCAAGCTTGAGATTGCTCGCTCTCTAGTGCAAAATCCATCAATCCTATTGCTTGACGAACCATTTGCTGGTGTTGACCCTATCGCTGTAAGTGATATTCAGCAGGTTATTAAGCAGCTTCAAGAGGATGGATATGGTATTCTTATTACTGACCATAATGTCCGCGAAACCCTAAATGTTGTTGATAGAGCATACATTATGGCAGATGGTCAGATACTCACTCAAGGCACAAAGGATGAACTTATAAATGATCCTATTGCCCGTAAGGTATATCTCGGCGAAGATTTTAAGATGGTATAGACATTTTTTACAGAAAATGCTATCATTATAAGCAATAAAAACACGAACGAAAGGAGACATGCTATGTCAGTAGAATTAACAGTACGTCATACGGAAGTTAAGGAAAAGGTTCATGCTTTTGCAATTGAAAAAGGCGAAATGCTAATCCAGGAGTTTCCTTACATTGAGCACGTAAAAGTAGTTCTTGATATGGATGGGCCTCTTTGTTTGGCTACATTCAACATTCAAGGCGGTCAGGCCACAACAGTTGAAAGCGATGCACGTGGGGAGGATTTTATCCCTGCAATTACCTCTGCTGCGGAGAAGGCTTATACACAGCTTCGCAAGCACGCTCAAAAGCGTCAAGAGGTTAGATCATAGGAGGAAATAGTGACAATAACAAAAGAGCTTGAATTAGTAAATAAGTATGGTATGCATGTTCGCCCAGCAGGTTCCTTGGCAAAGGTATGCCAGAAGTATGAGTCAGAGATAACAATAGACAATGCCGGAAATGCTGTATCGGGAAAGAGTGTGCTAGGTTTGATGACTTTAGAAGCACCAATGGGTACAATCTTGAAGGTTACAGTAACAGGTAGTGATGCGGATAAAGCTATGGCAGAAATTGAGGAGCTTATTGCAAATCACTTTGGAATTGCTGATGAATAGTATTTATTAATTGGGCTGCAATTGCGGTGCGGATTATCTGCGCCGCCTTTGCTATTTTTAGATGGTTTATTTTGGTGGACAATAATGCCAATTTATGAGTGTATTTTGCGATAATTGTGGTAATGCTTTTGAGTGTTTAGCAAGTACATATATAGTCCCAGTAAAAGAAATTTATAGTTAAGTAATAAAAATAAAGTAAAGGGTAAAATAAATGAAATTATTCAAGGTTCTTGCATTAGCTGTCATGGCAGTGCTTATGACAACAGGTTGTGCGACTAAGGTGCAATTTACTTCAGAGCCAGAAGGTGCTGTAATTCGTTACCGTGGAGCAGGTCGTGCTGCATATCGTTGGAAAATGGCTTCAAAGCGCACACCAGCAGATGTTGAGGTTTATTATGGTAAAATTACCGCCTATGCTGTTTGGACAGATAAGGATGGTAAACATGTTTATTCCGAACCAAAGGATGTTTCTCTTTCAAATTGGAGAGATGTTGAAACAGTTCATTTCAACAAGGCAACAGACGCTAGAAAATAATTTTTTTTTGTTTTCATAGTCACCATAGGGTAAAGTAAATTATGGCTAAAAAAAAGCGTAATAAATTTACTAACATCATTGAGTATGTTCCATTACGTATAGCGGTATGGTTCATTGATGCCATACCACTTAAGGTCTCATTGGCTTTAAGTAAGAGCTTTGGTTTGCTTGTTTGGTGGCTATTGCCTAGTCGTAGAAAGCTCGCTATAAATAATGTTTTGCTAGCAAGCATAACAACGGATAAAAAAGAAGCAGTTCGCATAGCAAAGCAGTCCTTCATAAGCTTTTCTATGCTTACAATTGAGTCGCTTGCCGCCTCTAAGCTAATCACGCCAGATACATTTGATAAATATATTGATGTCTCTGAGGTTTCCCCTGAGGTTGAGAAAGTCTTGAAGTCACCTGATAATGGGGTGATTCTTTGTTCTGCCCACCTTGGGAATTGGGAAATAAGCGGTCATGCAATTTCATTTTGGAAGCGATTAATAGCAGTTGCACGTACACTTGATAATCCATATGCACAGCGTTTGTTAGAAAAGCGCAACCCTCGCCGAAATATTGAAATTGTAGCAAAGCATTCTGCGGATAAAGGAGCGCTGTTACGTCCATTGCGTAAAGGCATGTTGCTTGGACTTATTTCTGATCAGCATGCAACATCCCATCGAGTTCTTGTGGATTTTATGGGTCATCCAGCATGGACACTAACTTCAACAGCTCGCTTACACCTTGCCACACGCTGCCCAATTGTTTGTGGCGTTGCCATCCGCACAGGTTTTATGAAAATTAAAATAATAACAACAGGTCCATTTGAGTTTGAGCCAACTCTTGATAGAGAGGCAGATATCATAAAGATTACTCAAACGATGAATAAGGAACTAGAAAAATTTATCCGCCAGTACCCTGAGCAGTATCTTTGGGCTCACAAAAGATGGCGTAAAAAATAAAATAGGGTTTATTGTTATGCAAGAAGATATAATTATGCAGCTGCACCGTGGAGGAAAGGTTGGTACAGCTATTCCTAAACCAATAAAAACGGTGGATGATTTGTGTGTTGCCTACACACCAGGTGTTGCATTGCCAGTGAAGAAAATTGCACAAGATGAGGCACTGGCTTTTGATTACACAGCAAAGGGAGGTGTTGTTGCTGTGGTTTCTGATGGTACAGCGATTTTAGGTCTTGGAGATTTGGGGGCAACTGCATCAATTCCAGTTATGGAGGGTAAGGCAGTGTTGTTTAAAACCTTTGCTGATGTTAATGCATGGCCAGTTGTTTTAAATCATTGCCGTGAGAATGGAGAAAATACCGGTAAGACAGATCCTCAGCGTGTGATTGATGCGGTTATGGCGATTGCACCAATGTATGGAGGCATCAATCTTGAGGATATAGCTTCTCCAGCATGCTTTGAGATAGAGGACCGTTTAAGCGAGCTATTAGATATTCCTGTATTTCATGATGACCAGTGGGGTACAGCAGTAATTGTTAGTGCGGCTGTACGAAATTATGCGATTTATAGTGGTAAGGCACTAGAGGAATTGAAGGTGGTAATCAGTGGTGCTGGTGCCGCTGGTACACGCATTCGTGATGTTCTTAAAGCTGCAGGTGTGAAAAGCGTAACAATGAGTGATATTGATGGCGTTATTTATAAGGGACGCCCATGCAATACAGAGCATCACGAACGCATCGCTGTTGATACAGAGGCACGAGTAATTTCTGAGGCACTCGTTGGTGCAGATGTTTTAATAGGTGTTTCTGCAGCAAATTGTATTAAGCCAGAGTGGGTGCTTGCAATGGCAGAAAATCCAGCAATTTTTGCAATGGCAAATCCAGATCCCGAGATTCGCCCAGAGGTAGTCGCAGAGGCTTTTGGTAATCGCCCTTATGTAATGGCAACTGGTCGCTCTGATTATCCAAATCAAATTAATAATGTTCTTTGTTTCCCATTTCTTTTCAGAGGAGCATTAGATGTTCGTGCTCGTAAGATTACTATGGGTATGAAGCTTGCTGCGTCTAAGGCTCTAGCTGAGGCAGCACATCGCCCTGTAGGAGAAGCAACAAAGGCATTATATCCAAATGAAATATTGGAGTTTGGGCGTAATTATATTATTCCAAAGCCATTTGATAAGGATATTTTGGTAGATGTCTCAGCTGCAGTGGCTCAAGCAGCAGTTGATGAGGGTGTTGCTAGGGTTGAGTCCTTTGATATTGAGGCATATAAACAACAGCTTCGTGATCGACAGAAAAACATGTAATTTTAAAGGAGTTATTTATGGTAGCTACAGAATATAAACAAATTGATGAAGTACTTTCTACGTGGTTAAATGCACGCTTTCGTGAGGTTTTCCCAGAGACAGAAATTGGTGAAAATATTGGTCGTGTAATCCCATCTGCAAATGCAGCATTTGGTGATTTTCAGTGCAATGATGCGATGGCTCTTTCAAAGGTTTTGAAGCAGCCTCCACGCAATATTGCTACAAAGGTTGTTGAAGGGCTTGAATTGCCATCAATGATTTCAAAGCTTGAGATTGCTGGTCCAGGTTTTATAAATATAACAATTTCTTCTGATTTTATTGCAGAGAGCTTGCTTGCAATGGCAGCAGCTGACAAGTGCGGCATCCCACAATGTGGTGTTGGCCACACCGTGGTTATTGACTATTCAAGCCCTAATGTGGCAAAACCAATGCACATTGGTCACATCCGTTCAACAGTAATTGGCTCTGCAATTGATAAATTGCATCGAGCACTAGGCTATAACGTAATTGCCGATAATCATCTAGGCGACTGGGGAACACAGTTCGGCATTATCATTATGGGTTATCGTAACTTTGTTGACAAAGAGAAGCTTGCATCTGAGCCAGCAACAGAGCTAGAGCGCTGCTATGTGCAGAGCTATGCCCGCGCAAAGGATGATGAAGAGTGGATGAATCGGTGCCGTGAGGAGCTGGTGAAGCTTCAGCAGGGCGATGAAGAGAATCTTGCTCTTTGGAAGGAATTTATCCGTCTTTCAATGATTGAGTTTAATCGCGTTTTTGCACGTCTTGGTGTAAACTTTGATTTAACTCGTGGTGAGAGCTACTACCAGCCAGTATTGAAGAGCGTTGTTGACCGCCTAGAGGAGGCTGGTCTTGCTAAGGATAGCGAGGGAGCAAAGATTGTAGATCTTGAGGCAGAGAAGCTTGGCGTATGTATTGTGCGCAAGAGTGATGGTGGCTTTAACTATGCCACAACAGACATTGCCACAGTTGAGTCTCGTGTAACAGAGTTTAATCCAGAGAAGATTATCTACGTCACTGACGAGCGCCAGCAGCTACACTTTAAGCAGTTCTTTAATATCTGCCGCAAGATGAATATCGCACCTGAGAGCACAGCACTTGAGCATGTTTGGTTTGGCTTAATGCGTTTGCCAGAGGGCACATTCTCCACACGTCAGGGTAATGTAATCAAGCTAGAGGCTTTACTTGATGAAGCAGAGAGTCGTGCTCGTAAGATTATCTCAGAATCTCGCCCAGATATGCCAGAGGATGAGGCTGCTAAGCTTGCTGCTAAGATTGGTATTGGTGCAGTAAAGTATTCAGATTTAAGCCAAGATCCTCGTACTATGATCACATTTACTTGGGATAAGGCACTTTCTCTTGATGGCAATTCTGGCCCATATTTGCAGTACGCACATGCTCGTATTCGTAGTGTGCTAGAGAAGTACAAGGCACAGTTCCCTGAGCTTGATTATGAGAGCTATCCAATTGTGCTTAATGAGGATATTGAGCGTAGCCTAGCATTGAAGCTTGCAATGTATCCATCTGCAGTTAAGAAGGCAGCTCAAAGCTATCGCCCATGCGTGCTAGCGGATTACCTCTATGAGCTTTCTCAACTCTATAGTAGCTTCTATCAGCGTGTGCCATTCCTTAAGGCAGATGAGGGCGTACGTGAGAGTCGCATCCGCATTTGCTCGATTGTGGCAAAGGTTCTTTCTCAAGGACTTGGTATCCTTGGAATCGAAGCACCTGAGCGCATCTAAATTACAAAAGGCTGAATGGCAAAAACCATTCAGCCTTTTTAAGTATATGTGCTGCTTCGTCCACCATTTAAATTATTGCACGACTAAATCCACCAAAAGAGGTGCATTTACTTTTGCAAATTACACAATTTTTTCATTTTAGTGTGAATAAAAAATGTGTATAGACACCATTCTTATTATTTGGTAAAATATAAGTTTAAATTTCAAGGTTTTTTATGCTTACTTCATTAACTAATAAGAAAAACAAAATATTTTCAATAGCAGATGCCATGCTATTAATTAAGGATGGTGATACTATTGTAACTAGTGGCTTTACGGGTACTGGCTCTCCAGAAACTCTCTTTCGCGGTTTGGCAAGAAGGTTTAAAGAGACAGGTTCTCCTCGTAATTTGACATATACATTTCCAGCAGCACCAGGCGATGGTAACCAGCGTGGTGTTAATAGCATTGCCCTTGAAGGTTTAGTTAAGCGTGTGATTTTTGGTCACATAGGAATGATTCCTGCACTGCAAAAGCTTATCGTTGAAAATAAGGCAGAGGGGTATAATCTTCCTCTTGGTGTTATTGCACAGCTATATCGTGATATTGCTGCAGGTAAGCCTGGTACTCTTACTTCTGTTGGTTTGGGAACCTTTGCTGACCCAGATTTTGGTGGTGGCAAAATGAATGCTTCCTCCACAGATGATTTAGTGAAGAAAATAGATATAGAAGGTCAGCAATATTTGCTTTATAAATGCTTCCCTCTTAATATTGCTCTTGTTCGTGGAACAACTGCTGACCCAGATGGTAATGTTTCTTTGGAGCATGAGGCTCTAAACCATGGTTTGCGTGCAATAGCAGCCGCCGTACATAATTCAGGCGGTAAGGTAATTGTACAAGTGAAGAAGATTGTTGAAAATGGCATGCTAACTGGTCGCCAAATTCATCTTCCTGCTTGCTTGGTAGATGCAGTTGTAATTTCAGAAGAGCGTGGTGATGACGCACAGACATATCTTGATTATTTCAATCCAACCTTCTGCGGTGATATGCGTGTGCCAATGAATGAAATACCAATGATGCCACTTACAGAGCGCAAGGTTATCGCTCGTCGTGGAGCAATGGAGCTTTCTACTGATGCACTAGTAAATCTAGGTATTGGTATACCAGAGGGTGTTGCTTCTGTAGCTGCAGAGGAGGGATTGAGCAAAACCTTTACTCTAACAACAGAGGCTGGTGTAATTGGTGGTGTGCCATGTGGTGGCTTAAACTTTGGTGTTTCCTATAACCCAGAGGCATTCTTTGCTATTGGTGACCAATTTGATTTGTATGATGGCGGTGGTATTGATGCCGCATTCTTGGGCTTGGCACAGGTAGATGAAGAAGGGAATATCAACGTAAGTAAATTTGGAACAAAGATTCCAGGCTTTGGAGGTTTTATTAATATTAGCCAAAATTCCAAGAAGGTGGTATTTATGGGAACCTTCACAGCTGGTGGGCTTGAGGTGAAGATTGACGATGGTAAGCTAACTATTGTTAAAGAGGGTAAAGCACGTAAGTTCGTTAGAAATTTAGAACAGCGTACCTTCAATGGTAAGCTTGCAGCAAAGAAAAATGCAAATGTTCTTTATGTTACAGAACGTTGTGTTTTTAAATTGACAATTGATGGACTTGAGTTAATTGAGGTTGCTCCTGGAATTGATATTGAACGCGACATTATTGCGAATATGGATTTCCGTCCAATTATAAAAAATCCTCGACCTATGGATGAACGCATATTTATGAATCAGCCAATGGGTTTAAAGGCAGATGAATTGTATTAAAATGCTTTTGCCTAAGAATTTAAGGTTTGTGAGAAGATATGTATAAGGTTACCGTAATTACACCAAGCTATAATTCAGCAAAATTTATCGAAATTTGCATTAAGAGTATTGCAGCACAGCGTAGTGATACATTTAAGGTGCGTCACATTATTATGGATGGCGGAAGCACAGATGAAACAGCAGAGGTTGTTAAACAATATCTTGGTGAGGATACTGAATTTATTTCTAAGCGCGATAAAGGTCCAGCAGATGCTATTAATCAAGGCTTTGCTCTTTCAAATAGTGATTATGTGTGTTGGTTAAACGCAGATGATGTTTATGAGCCTGGTGCTTTAGAGCGTGCAGCATCTGTTTTAGATGCTAATAAAAAAGCATCTTTTTGCTTTGGAAATTGTCCTATCATCAACGAACATGGAAATGAGATTCGCAAGTTTATAACTAGATTTAAAGAGTTCTTTTTTCCAATTTCTTCAAAGGTTGTAATCCAAACTCTTAACTATATTTCACAACCTTCTGTTCTTTTTAGAACATCAGCTGTGCGTGAGGTAGGTGATCTTCGCTTAGATTTAACAGCTGCATGGGATTATGATTTCTTACTCCGTTTGTGGAATATAGGCCCAGCTGTTAGAATAAAGGCAACACAAGCATATTTTAGATGGACCCCACATTCTATTAGTGGACAAAATTTTGAGCGTCAATTTAAAGAAGAATTTGATTCTGCGGTCCGTCAGGCAGGGTATTGGAAGCCATGGATTTGGATTCATTGGTTCTGTATTAAGTTTATAATTCTATTGTACACTATAATGACTTTAAAGCATAGAAAGGCTGTAAAAGCATGAAGATAGGTGTTAATGCTTTATTTTTGATTCCTGGAGAGGTTGGCGGAACAGAAACATATTTAAGAAAAATACTTTCAAAGCTACCTCAATTAGCACCAGAGCATGAATTTGTTGTTTTTGCAAATGAAGAAAATCGCAATATGCTTGCACGCGATTTGTCTGAGTATTCTAATGTATCAATAATAGATACACGCATTAAAGCAACCTCTCGTTTGAGAAGAGTTTTGCATGAGCAGTTTGTTTTACCGAAGGTGGTTGCTTCACAGAATCTAGATGTTCTTTGGAATCCTGGTAATGTTTGCCCATTGTATAAGCATGTTTGTCCATATGTGACAACAATTCATGATATGCAATATGTGACTCATCCAGAGGATTTTACTAAGGCTGGTCTATTCTTTATGAAGCATTTTACTCCGAAGGCAATTTCTAAGAGTGATGCGATAATAACAATTTCTGAATTTTCTCGTCAGGAAATAGTAAAGCACTCAAAAGTAAAGGTCGATAGAGTACACGTCGTGCTTTCAGCAGTAGCAAAGAATTTTTCTAATTCAATGGATTTAGATTTTATTAAGGAGCGCAAGCTGGCACTTCTTCATTCAACAGATCCTTATTTGTTGGTTGTTGCAAATAGCTATCCACATAAGAGTATTGAGACAGCAATCGAAGCCTTTGGAAAATTAAATGCTGCTGGCACGATGAATCTAGTAATTCTTGGTCGCCCTAGACTTGGCGAGCCAGCGGTTCAAGCAGCTATTGATGCTTTACCAGACCCAAGCCGCGTAATTCGCTTACATTATGTTGTTGAGAGCGATTTGCGTGCATTGTATCAAGGTGCTGCTGTATTTGTTTTCCCTTCGAAATATGAGGGCTTTGGATTGCCTGTGTTAGAGGGTATGCAAGCAGGAGTTCCTGTTGTTGCTGCAAAGATTGCTTCTGTGCCAGAGGTTGGTGGAGATGTAATTGAGTATTTTAAGCCAAGTGATTCTGATGATTTGGTTGTAGCTATTAATAAGGTGTTCAATAAAAGCGATGCTCAACGAGAAGCACAAATTTTGGCACAAAAGCAACGTGCGGAGCGCTTTACTTGGGAAGAGTCAGCAAAGAATACACTTGCGGTTATTTTAGATGCTGCAGCATTGGGTTCTGCTGCTAATAAGGCTAAAAAAACGAAAAAGTCAAACCATAAGGATAGCAGTGTTCCTTTGATTGGTACCCTTGAAAATTAATTTATAGTATAGAAGCTTTTGGAGCAAGTTATGGAAAAAAAGGTTTACATTATTAGTGTTTTAATTCAAGACCGAATTGGTATTATTCGTGATGTAACAGGCTGCGTAACTGAGCTTGGCGGAAACCTCACTGATTTAAACCAAATCGTTATGGGTGGCGTTTTTTCTCTAAATTGTTTGGCTGAATTTGAGGGCGAAATAGAGGTCTTTGTTATTCAAGAAAAATTAAACCAATTTTTCTCTGACACACCTGATGCTGTTAGAATTACTGCTGCAAATTCAAAGGCCGTTTCTTCTGCTCACAAGCTTGATAATAGTAAGTATTATGTTGCTGCTATTTCAGGACCAGACCAGCCAGGACGTATTTATTTGATTACAAAGTTATTTGCTTCTTATGGTGTTAATGTTGAGGATTGGCGCCACGATTTGTCTGATAAGAATAACGCTTTAACTATTGGACTTATCACAATTCCAGAGAATTGTAACCTAACTCAGCTCCAAGCAGAGCTTCGTGAAATTATGTCACCATTTGGTGTAAGCTGTAGCATTCGCCATGAAAATATCTTTAGAGCAACTAATGAGGTTGGTCCTATTAGTGCTTTGCTAACTCGCTAATATCCATTTTTTAAGGAGAGTATTTGAAATGAGAAGTACTTCAGATTTGTCTGCCACATTAAGAATGATTGGCGAAGAGAATTTAGACGTTAGAACAGTTACACTTGGAGTCAATCTTAACGTTTGTGCTGATAGTGACCCAAAGAAGATGACTGAGGCTGTGTATGAGCGCATTTGCCGTAATGCTGAGAAGCTTGTTTCTACAGCAGATGAGGTTGGTGCACAATATGGTGTTGAGATTGTAAATAAGCGCCTTGCTATTTCTCCTGCATCTGTTCTTTTGGAAAGACATGACCATGCCACAGCTGTTGAGCTTGCAAAGGCACTTGATCGTGCTTGTGAGACAGTTGGTATCAACCTACTCGGTGGCTTTACCGCTCTTGTACAAAAGGGTATGACAAGAGGAGAGCGCATTCTTATTGAGTCACTACCAGCTGCACTTGCTGCTACAAAGCATGTTTGTGCATCAGTTAATATTGGCACAACAAAGGCAGGTATTAATGTAGATGCAGTTTACCTAGTTGCTAAGCAGATTGTAGAGGTAGCACAGGCAACGAAATCAGATAATGGCTTTGGTGCCGCAAAGCTTGTTGTTTTTGCAAATCAGCCAGAGGATAATCCTTTTATGGCAGGAGCTTTACTTGGTCCAGGTGAGCCAGAGACTGTAATTAACGTTGGTGTAAGCGGTCCTGGTGTTGTTAAGCGTGCTTTGGATCGATTGTTTGCTAGAAAGCCAAACGCAACCTTTGATGAGATTGCTGAGG
Source organism: Kiritimatiellia bacterium (assembly GCA_017481725.1). Classification (GTDB taxonomy): domain Bacteria; phylum Verrucomicrobiota; class Kiritimatiellia; order RFP12; family UBA3636; genus RGIG990. The sequence goes on from JAFUOX010000055.1 coordinate 15,610, forward strand.
AGGCAAAGCACACTGCTTATCGTGTAACCCGCGTTGGTGAGCTAGTTGGTCACGAGGTTGCTGCACGCTTGGGTGTTCGCTTTGGTGTTGTTGATTTGGCTCTTGCACCTACACCAAAGGTTGGTGATTCAGTAGGCGAAATCTATCAAGCAATGGGTCTAAGCAAAATTGGTGCTCCTGGCACAACAGCTGCTGTTATGATGCTTAACGATGCTGTGAAGAAGGGTGGCTCTTTTGCTTCTGTTGCAGTAGGTGGATTGTCTGGAGCATTTATTCCTGTGATGGAGGATCATGCTCTATCACAGGCAGTTACAGATGGAACTCTTACACTTGAGAAGCTTGAGGCAATGACAGCAGTTTGCTCTGTTGGTCTAGATATGATTATGCTTCCTGGTGATACAACACCAGAGACAATTGCTGGCATTATCCTTGATGAGGCTGCAATTGGTGTTACAAACCGTAAGACAACTGCTGTTCGTGTAATCCCTGTTCCTGGTGCAAAGGTTGGTGATTCATTTGATTTTGGTGGCCTATTTGGCGGTGGAACTGTAACGGCTCCTGTTTGCCAAGATGGGAATGCTGCATTTGTTAAGCGAGGTGGACATATTCCTGCACCAATTCATAGCCTAAGTAATTAGAATATTAGTGTTTTCTCCAATTGACTAGGTGTTAGGGTGTGATGATAAAAGCATTACACCCTAAATATTTTCAGTAGTGGTATAATTAACCAAATTTTTTTGATAATCATGCATTATAATGCCGATTGCACGACTAAGTTGGAGCATTGAGGCATAATTTAGGTTCTTGTATTTGGTTTTTGGGTTTGTTATAATATAACAAAAAAGAATTTGTAGAGGGAAAAATATGGATTTTGATTTATTTACACCAAACGCTAAGAAAGCTATACAGATAGCAAATCGAGAAGCAATAGGATATAGTCATGATGCTATTGGTTCTGAGCATATTATTATTGGATTAGTGTCCCTTACAGAGGGTATAATTGTAGATGTATTTGCAGCTTTAAATATTACTGTAGAGCAAGTCCGCCGTGGTGTTGATTCTGTTGTTTCTCATGGTGATGCAAATATTGCGGTTGCAGGAATCCTCCCACTTACACCACGTACAAAAAAGATTCTTCAATGTGCAGCAGGTGAAGCACGTGCTTTAGGTGCTTCAATGGTGGATGCAGAGCATATCCTTATTGCTATACTCCGTGAGGGCGAAGGAGTTGGTGCAAAGGTTTTGGAAGGCTTAGGTGTAACTGTTGACTCCGTTGTAACCATCGTTAAGAAAATTATTGATGATTTCCGAGCTGCTCAAAATGAGGAAGATAAGGCATCAAATCCGTTTGGCTTAGATACAGATGATATGGAACAAATGCCGCCACCAGGAGAAGATTCTCTAGGAGATTTCCTCCGCTCATTAGGTTCAAATATTGGTGATGCATCCAGAGCTCCACGCTTCCCATTAGGGAGAAAACTCCCTCCTAGTGCAAAGGTTGTGCCAGCAAAGCTTACTTATGATGCAAATCCTAATTCAATAAATGGAGGAAACCAACCTAAGCGCCCACCAACACCAGCTCTTGATGCCTTTGGCCGCAATCTTACAGTTTTGGCTTCAAATGGTCAAATGGATCCAGTTGTTGGCAGAAAAGAAGAGCTTGCTCGTGTGATGCAGGTGCTTTCTCGTCGCACAAAAAATAATGTTGCATTGCTTGGTGAGGCAGGTGTTGGTAAAACAGCAGTAGCAGAAGGCCTAGCTCAAGCAATTGTTTCTGGCGAGGTTCCAGATAAACTTTTGAATAAACAAGTGATTGCGTTGGATATGACATTGCTTGTTGCTGGTACAAAGTATCGCGGACAATTTGAAGAACGCATTAAGGCAATTGTTGATGAAATTAAGCGCGTGAAGGATGTAATTCTATTTATTGATGAATTGCATAGTATTGTTGGTGCAGGTGATAATACAGGCTCTATGGATGCAGCAAATATTTTCAAACCAGCTATGGCACGCGGCGAGCTACAATGCATTGGTGCAACTACTCTAAAGGAATACCATAAGTTTATTGAAAAGGATGCTGCTTTGGAACGCCGTTTCCAAATGGTTAAGCTTGATGAGCCTTCAGTAGAGGAAGCAATTCAAATTCTTCAAGGAATTAAATCTAAGTATGAAGAGTTTCATCAAGTCACTTATACGGATGATGCTATTGAAGCAGCTGTGCGCTTGAGTGCACGCTATCAAATTGGGCGTATGCTACCAGATAAGGCTATTGATGTTCTTGATGAGGCTGGTGCTCGCATTCAGATAGAAAATAATACAAGCCCAGAAAGCATTCGAAATCTTAAGAGGAGCATTGCTGAGTTTGTTGCAAAGAAAAATGCAGCAGTTGAATTGCAAAATTTTGAAGAAGCTGCAGAACATAGAAATAAGGTTGAGGAGCTTAAAACAGCACTTCAATCAGAACAAGCTCTATGGGAAAAACGTAAGGGCGTAAGTGGCTCTGTGGTTACTGCGGAGGATATGGCAGAAACAATCTCAAGTATTACAGGTGTCCCTGTTTCTCGCATGACAGAAGAGGAAAAGCAACAACTGTTTACACTTGAGGATGAGCTTCGTAAAACTGTTGTTGGTCAGGAGCAAGCAATTAGTGTTGTTTGCCGTGCGTTGCGCCGTGCACGTGCTGGCTTAAAGAATCCACGTCGCCCAATAGGCTCCTTCCTGTTCCTTGGCCCTACAGGTGTTGGTAAAACACTTCTTGCAAAAACAATAGCCAAGGAATTCTTTGCAGATGAGAAAGCCCTTATTCAGCTTGATATGTCTGAATATATGGAGAAATTTAATGTCTCCCGCTTAGTTGGCTCTCCTCCAGGTTATGTTGGCTTTGAAGAGGGTGGTCAGCTTACTGAACAAGTGCGCCGCCGCCCTTATAGTGTTGTTCTATTTGATGAGGTAGAGAAAGCACACCCAGATGTAATGCATGTATTGCTACAGCTTCTAGAAGAGGGGCGCTTGACAGATAGCACAGGTCGAGAGGTGGACTTTAAGAATACAATTGTTATTCTAACTTCAAATCTTGGTGTAGATACTGGTAAGAGCTCACGTGCATTTGGCTTTGGTATGGCTGGTACAAACTCTCAGCTCGCTATGGAACAGGAGCACCTAAATAAGCGTATGCTTGAGGCTGCTAAGCTTGTATTTAAACCTGAGTTAATGAATCGCTTTGATGAAACAATTTATTTCCGTAAGCTAGGTATAGATGACTTGAGAGTGATTATCAATAGCGAGCTAGAGTCTGTTCGAGCAAATTTGCGTGAAAAGCAGTTAGAGCTACAGCTTTCCAAGGCAGCAGAGGAGTTTATTATCAATCACGGAAATGATTCTGAGCTTGGTGCACGCCCTCTTCGTAGAGCAGTTGAACGCTTAATTGAGGATCCTCTTGCAGAAGAAATTTTAAAAGGTAATTTTGAGCCTCCATGCACAATCAAGGTTGATGTACAAAAGGATGGCGATAAATTGAAGTTTACAAAAGCAGTAGCTAAAAAGTCTAAGAAGTAATGATTGATACAGCTGAACTCATGAAAAAAGTCGGGAGGATAAAAATTTTGACCTCCCGCTTAGTTGATGAACGCCTCACAGGTGATTATCACTCTTCCTTTAAAGGTCAGGGCGTTGAATTTGATGAGGTGCGCGAATATAACGTTGGTGATGATATTCGTAGTATTGATTGGAATGTTACTGCACGTACAGGCTTCCCTTTTGTTAAGCGCTATTGTGAGGAGCGTGAGCTGACAGTTATCTTTTTGGTTGATGTTTCTGGCTCTCAGGCATATGGTTCTGGGGAGAAAACAAAGGCAGAGCGTGCTGCAGAGCTCACATGCCTACTTGCTATGACATCAATTCAGAACCAAGACAACATTGGCTTAATTCTTTTCTCTGATAAAATTTTAAAGACAATTCCTCCTCGGAAGGGGCGTACAGCAGTGATGCGCTTGGTGCGTGAGGTGCTCGCTGCCGATGAGTCTGTTGGTGGTACTGATATTGCAGGAGCATTGCAATATCTTTGTCAGGTGCAGAAGCGTAAGTCTGTTGTTTTTCTAGTTTCTGATTTTCAAGCAGAGGGTTGGGAACAACAATTGGCGGTTGCCTCTCGTAAGCATGATGTTATTTGCTGTAGGCTAGTGGATAAATGTGAACAGGAGCTACCTAATGCAGGATTGCTTGAATTAGAAGATCCAGAAACTGGTGAGCTTATTTGGATAGATACAGGTTCTCGCGAAATTAGAGCTGCTTTTGCAAAAGCCGCAGAAGAGCGTACCAGACAATTAAATACCACCTTTAGACGCAATAAGGCAGATTCAATAACCTTTTTCACTGATGAAGACCCAATTGATAAGGTGCGTCAATTCTTTAGAAAGCGCATAAAAAAGCATGGTGTTAGATAGGCTTGTAATAAATTAATGGGGATTTTATGAGAAGTTTTATTTTAGGTTCAGATTGGTGCACTGATTGTGATGATGTGGTTGCTATGCGTGTATTGTGTAGAGCACATAAGGCTGGAGAGATTAACCTACTTGGTGTTGGTATTAACACCTGCGTAGATGTTAGTGTTGCTTCTCTTTATGGCTTCTTGGCAACTGAAGGTGTTACCGATGTTGCTGTTGGTATTGATATGAAATCTGCTGATGCTCGCAGGTTTGAGCCAAAATATCAGCCACGTCTTGCCAATTATGCTCCCGATAAAACAAATGCTGATGCCGAGGATGCCGTCCGCATGTATCGTAGACTAATTGCGAACTCTCCAACCCGTGTTGAGATTTTGGAAATAGGCTTTACACAAGTTATAGCAGGTGCTTTGATGAGCCAGCCTGATGATATTTCTCCTCTATCTGGTATTGAGCTCTTTAGGCAAAAGGTTGCAAAGGTATGGATGATGGCAGGTAAGTGGGATGAAGAGGGGGGCAAAGAATATAATTTCTGCTGTCATCAGTTGACCTCAACCAATGCAACAACCTTCTGTGATAATTGTCCAATTCCTGTTACATTCCTAGGTTGGGAGGTTGGAAATACAGTGATTTCTGGTAATGAGCTTCCTGATGACGATGTTCTTAAGCAAGCACTTATTGATCATGGAAGCCCTAATGGTCGCTCATCATGGGATCCAATGCTTGTTGTGCTAGCAATTATTGGTAATGAAAAAGCTGCTGGATATTCTGTAACTCGTGGCCGCGCTAGAGTTGATGCCTCTGATGGAAGTAATTATTTTACAGAGAATGCTGCAGGACCTCATCAGTATGTGACAAAGCTCTTTGATGATTCCTATTATCAGAAGCAAATTAATGATAGAATTTCTTAATCAACTATGGAGAGCTTTATGAATAAAGATCCACAAGTATTACATAATAAACTTTTAAGAGAAATAAAGCCCGCTTATCGTTATGACGGAAAAGAGGATTTCTCTGTATGGCAAAATCGAGCTCGCTCAAGACTTGCCTCATTATTGGGTATAGATAAACTCGTCCCAGCTAATGATGATTGCTTCACAATTGAATACGAAAATGATTGTGGAGATTTTACCGATTACCGTATAACATTCCAGAGCGAGGAAGGCTACTTTGTTGTTTGCTCACTTTGGAAGCCAAACAATAAAGTAGGCAAAATTCCTATGGTAGTTTGTGTGCAGGGTCATTCAAAGGGCTACCATATTTCCTTAGGTAGACCAATCTATGAAAGTGATGAAAGAGCAATCTCATGTGGAGACCGTGATTTTGCAGTACAGATTGTGAAGCAGGGCTATTGTGCTCTCGCTATTGAACAGCGTGCATTTGGTGAGTGTGGTGGAACACCAGAAGGACCAAATTGTCCGCTCCCTACTCTTGATGCTCTTTTGATGGGTAGAACAATGATTGGAGAAAGAGTTTTTGATATCTCCCGCACAATTGATGTTGTTCTTGCTCACTTTGATTTTATTGATGAAAAATGCATTGGCTTGATGGGTAATTCAGGTGGTGGCACAGCAACAACCTATGCATCAGCTATTGATGAGCGAATCAAGGTTGCCATGCCATCATGTGCGGTTTGCACATATAAAGCTTCTATTGGTGCAATGAAGCATTGTACTTGCAATTATGTGCCAAATATCGCATTAGATTTTGATATGGGAGATTTGTGTGGCTTGATTGCTCCACGCAAGCTTGTTATTGTTTCTGGTGCTGAGGATCCTATTTTCCCTCGCGATGGAGTAGTAGAGTGCTTTGAGGTTGCTAAGACATATTTTGCAGCTGCTGGAGTCCCAGATGACGTGCAATGGGTTGAGGGCCCAGAGGGGCATCGCTTCTATGCCGCACTAGCATGGCCAGTATTTAATAAGATGTTTTTATAAAGAAGGGTTGCAAAATTAAGGTATCTCCCTTTTTAGTTTGAATACTCATTAATGTTTGTGATACAATTATAAATATAAGGTTAAAACTAACACTTCCACATTTTACGGAGTAATTTTTTATGGAGTATATTAATAAACCAAAATACCATTGCTATAATGGTACATATATCGGTTTCGCAGTTCAAAAGGAAACTGGAAAAATTGGCTATTTAGGTATTGATGCAGGTGGACGCGACTTGTTTCGTAAAAACACATATAATTTGCTAAAGCCTGGCTTTGGTGCATGGGCTCCTTGCTTCACAAAGAAGGGCGTTACTCCTGTTGTAGAAGCAGATGAAAAGCAAATTAAGGCTGCAACAGACACAAATACCCTTATAATTAAGCCAGAAGAAAAGACGATTTCTTTTGATTTAAGCTCTTCCTCTCCAATGAAGGGTACTGCATTTGAATTTTGTTTGGCAATTGAGGTTGCACCACCTTCTATTTGGGCAAAGACAAATTTTCCTAAGGAAGGAGAGGAACCACTAAAAACATCTAAGGATCCTTTGGTACATGCAGAGCGCAATTATCAGCTCCCAATGTATATTCACTTCCCAGACTATGGTACTGTGAAGATTGAGGCAGAGGGTGCTCCTGTATATTGCCATGAGGAGCTAACACGTTCATCTGAGATGAATGGTCTATGCTTGGGTCTTTTAAATCATGGTGGTCACGTGCCAGAGCGTCAGCTACACAGTGGCTATAGCAAGCTTTCTTTTAAGCTTCGTAAGGCAACAGATAAGGTTTCTTTGAAGATAACTGTGCTAGAAGAACAGTATCCAAAAATTAATGGCATCGATTTTAATGATCCAGCTTGGAATGGCTTTAAGCGCTGCTGGTTAAATAACTTTACATTTAATCGTCAGACCTGCTCAATGGGTGATAATATCTACTTGCATGGAATGTCTCATCTTGTTATGCATAACCGAGCAGATACTCTCGCTGTAATGGATCCAAAGGATGAAATTACAAAGCTTATTCGCGGAGTGTTTGAATATACTCTTGATACTTCATGGGATCGCGGTCAGGCAGAGGATGGTGAAGTGAATATGGCTTACTTCGATAAGTGCAAGAAGGAAGGTCCATGTGCTGGCTTTATTGATTCTACTCCTGCTGCACTTATCTCATCTTGTGTTATTTCAACTTGGAAGCCATCACATGCAAAGAAGAATATCGATAAGATGCTAAAGGCTTGCGACTTCTTGATGGGCTTAGATTCTGATGGCGATGGTATTATTGAGCTACCATTCTCTGGAAATAGCATGGATGCTGAATATCCACATAAGGGTGCTCGCCCTCGTATTTGGTGGGATAACTTTGCTTGCGGTCATAAGGATATTTTCTTCAACTGCTTGTCACATCGTGCACTTCGTGGTACAGAGAAGCTTGCTCGTAAGCTTGGCCGCATAGACGGAGCAAATAAGGTGGCAGCTTTCCTAGAGAAGATGAATAAGAATTTCTTTGATACCTTCTATAACCCAGAGACAGGTGTTATGGCTGGATGGATTAGTGCTGATGGCAATGTACATGATTATATGTTTACATATGCAACAGCTAACTCTATCGATGAAGGTCTTGTAGATAAGGTGCGTGGTCGCAAAATGATGGATATCTTGCTTGCTAAGCTTGATGAGCAAGGCTTTGGTAGCTATCGCTATGGTGTTCCTGGTCCAGTAATTCCAGTTGATGTATCAAAGGATACATTTGGTGGATTTATGGGAGATTGGCCTCTATATGAGAATGGCGGTCTATGCGGTATGACAGCATATCACTTTATTAATGCATTGTGCTATGTTGGCTTGAAGGACAAAGCAGAGTTTATTCTTAAGACAATGCTTAATACCTTTGATAAGGGCTTGACACATTCAGGTTTGATGCCTGGTTATACACATAGTATCGATTGGCGAACAAAGGATGGTGTTGCCTGCGGTTACAACTATTTGGCAGATAACTATCTATTCTTGTTGTCTCTATCAACTGGTATTGCTGGAAATAAGCATCCAGGTGTTGTTCGATAAAATAAGAAAAAAATTAGGTGTGAGTGTTTATAACTTACACCTAATTTTTTATGAATACTATTGCTCGGAAATATGCTATGAAATTTAAAAGTTTAACCTTTGGTATGGGTGTTGGTGGCTGGCTAACAAATTATAAACGATTTAATGTCCTCCCCAAAGAATGGCGTACACCAATAACAATCGGTGATTTAGAGCATTTCGAAAGCTATATTACCGAGGAAGATATAAAATATATTGCAAGTCTTGGTGTTGATCATATAAGGTTAGGCTTTGACCAAATTGTTTTAGAAGAAAAACCACGAGTGTATCGTGAAGAGGTTTTTAGACATATTGATAATTTCATTTCTTGGTGTGAAGCTGTAAATGTATTCCCAATTCTCAATATGCATAAGGCTATTGGCAATTATTGTGATATTAATGAGGAGGTCACTCTTTTTGATTCACCAGAATTACAGCAGGGCTTTGTTGATTTTTGGGCTGATTTTGAAAAGCGCTATGCTCATAAGCCTAATGTAGCATTTGAACTTTTGAATGAGGTACGAGATGTTCCTCCTGAGCAATGGAATGATTTGGCAGATCGCACAATTTCTGCTATCCGTGCAATAAATAAGGATAGAATAATAATTCTTGGTAGCTGCCGTTGGGGTCATTGTGGATTGTTGAAGGCGCTTAAAATATATGATGACCCAAATATTATTTACACCTATCATTTTTATGAACCTCACGAATTTACACACCAACGTGGTGTACTTCAAGCATCTGCACTTTACTACAACAGGGTAATGCCATATCCATGTGATGATATTGAAAAATATAGAGAGTTCTATAGGCTAGTTTATAATAGACAAGATGCATACAAAGAATACCAAAGAATAGATAAGCAATATTTGCGAGATTTGATGCAGCCTGCATTTGATTGGGCGGCTGAGCATCCAGATAAGGTGCTTTGGCTTGGCGAGTTTGGCTCAATTCGTCATGCTAAATTAGAGTGGCGTATAAACTATATGCAGGATGTTATTAGCCTTGCAAAGGAGCATGATATTGGATACTGTGTTTGGAATTACCTTAGCACACCAAATGATGGGAATCGGTTTAGTCTTGTAGATGATGATACAAGAAAAATTCTTGATATGCGCCTAATTGGAGTCTCTGATTCTAAACGGTAATGTTTTAATGAATATAATATTAGTAAGCAAAGAAGAAGTTGGTCAAGATCAGTCTATTCTGCTTGAAGGAAGAAGGTTTGAGCATATAAAAAATGTGCTTAAACCTGCCGTTGGAGATTTTCTTCGTGTGGGGGTTATTGGAGAGGACCGTTATCAAGCAGAGCTTGTTGATATTTCTAATTCTCAATGTAATCTTAGACTTGTTGATAGGCTTCAACCATTTTCCGAGCCATCACTTGATTTGATATTGGCGTTGCCACGACCTAAATGTATGAAGAGGCTTTGGGCACAGCTTTCTGCAGTGGGCTTTAAACGAATTTTTATAGTAAATGCTGAAAAGGTAGAAAAAGTCTATTGGGGAAGTACAACCCTTTTGGAAGAGGTTTATAAACCATTATTGCTTGAAGGTTTGGAGCAGTGCGGTGATACAATTCTGCCAGAGGTGCGTTTTGTTAAGCGTCTACGTCCTTTTTTAGAGGATGAAGTGCCTACTCTTTTTGCAAATCAACAAAAGGTAATTGCTCATCCGTATAATAATGGAGTAGAAGAAGCTATACTGGCAGATGTGGCGTCAATAAATTCTCGAAAAGTAATTGCCGTGGGACCAGAGGGCGGATGGAATGATTTTGAAATATCGCTATTTGCTAAGGCTGGCTTTAAATCATTTTCATTGGGTGAGAGAATCCTGCGGACAGATACCGCGGTAATCGCTCTTGCTGCATTGCTAAAATAAGCATTTGAATATTCTTGTGTGGTGGCGTGCAAGCGATTGATGGAGATAGTTAGATAATGAAGATGAGGGTGGCTATGCCACCCGGTGTTGTTGGGGCTCAAGGAGGCAAAGTGTCAAAACTTTGCCTCCTTGAGCATCTAATCGGTTGAAAAAAATAGTTTAATATGCTAAAATATTTTTTGTTTTTTAGGTGTACTGTCGGTATAAAATATGCTAAAATTTAGACAGTAAAGGAAATTAGTATGAATAAGGTATATCATCGAATAGATAATAGCTCAGGTAGTGTTATTAATTTACGCGCTCAAGGAGTGCAATATAATGAGCTAGCAGAGGTTTCTTCTCGTGGAAATACATCCCTTGCACAGGTTATTAAAATTGATGGGGATAGTGTTTCTTTGCAGGTGTTTGCAGGTGCTCGTGGCATTGCAACAGATGCACGCGTGCGTTTTTTGGGCCACCCAATGCAAGTGCCTTTCTCTAGCAATTTGTTAGGTCGAATTTTTGATGGCGGTGCACGCCCAAGAGATAATTCTCCAGAGCTTACCGAGAATATGATTAATATCGGTGGTCCATCAGTAAATCCAGCAAAGCGTATTATTCCTCGCAATATGGTGCGCACAGGTATCCCAATGATTGATGTTTTCAATACATTGGTTGAAAGCCAGAAGCTGCCAGTTTTTGCAAAGGCAGGTGAGCCATATAATGAGCTTCTTGCGCGTATTGCTCTTCAGGCAGAGGTTGATATTATTATTCTTGGTGGTATGGGCTTAAAGCATGACGATTATCTCTATTTTAAGGATACACTAGATAAGAGTGGTGCACTTTCTCGTACAGTAATGTTTGTTCATACAGCTGCCGATCCTGTGGTAGAGTGCTTGCTTGTTCCAGATTTATCCCTAGCTGTTGCTGAGCAGTTTGCTATTGCGGGCAAGAAGGTGCTTGTGCTTTTGACTGATATGACATCTTTCTCAGATGCACTAAAAGAAATCGCAATTACTATGGAGCAGATTCCTTCAAACCGTGGTTATCCTGGTGACTTGTATTCTCAGCTTGCATCACGATATGAGAAGGCTGTTGACTTTGAGGGTGCTGGCTCAATTACAATTCTTGCTGTTACAACAATGCCAGGTGGAGATGTAACTCACCCAGTACCTGATAATACAGGCTACATTACAGAGGGTCAGTTCTATTTGAGTGGAGGACGCATTGAGCCATTTGGTTCATTGTCTCGCCTAAAGCAGCAGGTTAATAAGACAACTCGTGATGATCATAGAACTATTATGGATACTATGATTCAGCTGTTCTCTCAATATCGCTCTACACTTGAGAAGCAGTCAATGGGCTTCCGTATGAGTGCATGGGATAATAAACTCCTAAAGTATGGCGAGCGCTTTGAAAAGGAAATGATGGATATTACAGTTAATATCCCTCTTGAGAAGGCCCTTGATTTGGGTTGGGAGATTTTGGCAGATTGCTTTGACCCAGTAGAAACAGGTGTTCGCTCAGAGATTATTGAGAAATTCTGGCCTAAAAAGGGTTAATTTATCAATTGGGTGTTAGCGTATGGCTAAGGTAAAATTAACAAAAACAGAGCTTAAAGCCCAAAAAGAAGCACTTTCTCGCTATCAGCGCTTTCTGCCGATGCTTCAGCTGAAAAAGCAGCAGCTACAGATGGAAATTGCTGGTATTAGAGCAAAGGCAGAGGAGGCAATAGAGCAGCGTGATAAGGTGCTTGCAGATGTGTCTCCATGGATTGGTTTGTTTTCTACAGATTCTGTTGAACTGCCAGTTGTTTTTGATGGAATTATAGAGAAAACTGGTAATATAGCTGGTGTCACAATTCCACTTTATGCTGGTATTAAAACACATCGTCCAGAAATAGATTTATTTTCTACACCTGCTTGGATTGATGAAGCAGCGGAAATAGCTATTAATTTAATGGAATTTAATGCACAGGTAGAAATTTATTCAAAGCAGCTTGAATTGATTACAGAAGAGCTCCGCACAACTTCTCAGAGAGTAAACCTTTTTGAAAAAGTAAAAATTCCTGAGTGCAAAGAGAATATTCGTGTGATTGGTATTGCATTAGGCGATGAACAAACATCTGCTGTCGCCCGAGGTAAAATTGCAAAGGGACGCGGTAAGAATGATGCAGTAGCAGCGGAAGATTTGCCTGAGGCAATTGTAACAGAGGAGGAATGGGTATGATAGTTCCGATGAAGCATGTTACAGTACTTTGCCTTGAATCAGAGAAAAATGATGCAATTGTTAAACTTTCAGATGCTGGTGTATTACATGTTAATGTAAGCGTAACAGATAGTGACTCTATTCAAAAATCAACTCATGATGAGGAGCTTGCAAAGCGAGCAATTTCTTGTATTAAGCTTGCTGCTTCAGCAAATGATGATTCTCGCTTTAAGCTTGAGTTCCCTCCTGCTATTTCTGGTGCAACTGACTTAAACGATTCAAATAGTGTGACAATTTCTATCTCTGTTGCCAATGCTATGGCTGATAATTATATTGCAGCAGCTGTAGAGAAACAGTCTTTAGATCAAGTTATCGCTAAATATTTGCCATTCGGTGATTTTAATCCAGAATCAGCAACTGAGTTAATAGCAAAAGGAGTTAAGATTCGCTTGTTTTCTGCTCCTGCAAAAACAATTGTTGAAGGGATAAATAGTGATGCTATCTGCAATATACTACAAAGTGATGCAGAGGGTGTTTTTGGTGTGCTAATAGGCGATGGAGACCTTCCACAGGGTGCAATTGAGGTTCCTCTTCCTGTTGAAACACTTGCTAGAACAATTGAACGAGTTGATGCTTGTGTCGGCCGTATGAGCCAAGCTGTAAACAAATTAGTGGAGCTACAGCGTCATTTGGCTGGTATTGAAAATGAGCTTAAGAGCCGCGCTCAATCAACAGAATCTGTGGTTGTTTTGGAAAATATGCAAAATCTTGGTGAAGGGGTTGTATATTTGACAGGCTTTATTCCTGCACGCCGTAATGACTTGATTGTTGGCATTGCAAAACAAAATGGATGGGGTGTCGTGATTCGCAATCCTGAGGAAGGTGAAATGGTTCCAACATTACTTGAACCACCAAAGCTTTTCCGTCCAATTACAAAGCTATTTGGTATGCTAGGTATTTTGCCAGCATATAATGAGACAGATGTTAGTGTCCCATTCTTTATTTTCTTCTCATTGTTTTTTGCAATGCTTATAGGTGATGCAGGTTATGGTTTAATAATTCTCTTGTTAGCCTTGTTTGCAAATAAAAAGCTAAAGAAAGCTGACAAATTAACGCCATATGTAAAATCAGTGCTTACAATGATGTATGTATTTGCTGGTTCAACAGTTTTTTATGGTGTCTTGAGCGGTACTTATTTTGGTATTCCTCAGACTGCATTACCTGAGGTGCTTAAATTTAAGTCTGTTAGCTGGCTAGGAAAACAAGATAATATCATGCAACTTTGCTTGACAATTGGTGCTTTGCATCTTGTTATTGCAAGAGCTTGGAATGCGGTTGTCCTATTCCCATCAAAGAAGCTACTTGCCGAGGTTGGTTGGTGCGGTGTGATTGTGTCTATGTATTGTCTTGTTTGTGGAATCATTATTCAGGGCTTTACAACACCAAGCTGGAATACATATCTTCTCATCGTTTCTGCTTTGTTAATCTTATTCTTTATGCTAGATAAGTCTGAACTAAAGGAGAATGGTGTATCCTTGGGTATGCTTCCTCTTAATATTATCAGCTGTATGGGTGATATAATTTCATATATCCGCTTATTTGCTGTGGGCTTGGCATCAGTAAAGGTGGCAGAAAATTTCAATCTTATTGCTTCAGGGCTTGAAATGAGCCTCATTATTAAAATTCCAGCAATGATTTTGATCTTACTCCTTGGTCATGGCGTAAACTTTATTATGGGAGCATTGAGTGTGCTTGTTCATGCTGTGCGCTTGAATACACTTGAGTTTTCCTCTGCAAAGGGTGTCTCATGGTCAGGTGTGGCATATAAACCTTTTCGTATAGACAAGAAAAAATAATTTAATAAATCGAACGTTTAATTTAAAAATACAATAACTTAATTGGCAAAGCCAATAATAAAAGAAAGTAGGAAAATATTATGAATCCAGAAGTAGCATTAGGTGTCGCAGGAGCAATTGCAGCAATTAGCTTTAGTGCTGTAGGTTCAGCAATTGGTACAGGAAAGGCAGCTTCAGCTGCAATCGGAGCTTGGAAGAAATGCTATGCACAAAATAAGCCAGCACCTTTCCAGCTATTGTCTTTCGTAGGTGCTCCTATCACACAGACTCTATATGGTATGATTTTGATGTTCTCTATGATTGGTGTCGCTAAGGGTAATCCTGTTCCTGGTGCAGGCGTTGCAATGCTTATCATTGGTATTGTCGCAGGTATCGGTATTGGTGCTTCTGCTGTATTTCAGGGCATTGCTGGTGCCGGTGCTTCCAATGCACAGGCAGAGACAGGTAAGGGCTTTACAAACTATCTAGCATCTATCGGTATCGTTGAAACTGTTGCTATTTTCGTAATGGTTTTCGCACTCATCGGTGCTGGTAATCTTTCTCAGGAAGAGGTTGAAGCTCCAGCTCCAGCAGCAGTAGAAGCTCCAGTAGCAGCAGAAGAAGCTCCAGCAGCAGTAGAAACTCCAGCAGCAGTAGAAGCTCCAGTAGCAGTAGAAGCTGCTGAATAATTGTTTTAATTCTAAATTATTCTTAATAGGCGGTATTTTTTTATGCCGCCTATTTGTATTATAATTATTTTAGGAGTTCAACCTAATGGACGAAGCAAAGAAGATTGGTAAAGCATTGTGTATGTATTCAGGCGGCCTAGATAGCCAGCTTGCTATTTGTGTACTCAAGGAACAAGGAATAGAAGCCACTGCACTAATATTTACAAGTCCTTTTTTTGCTGATTCTAATCAAGCTAAAAGATCTGCAGAGGCCCTTGGCGTTCCTGTAATGCTTGTCGATTTTACAGATGATTTGGTTGAGCTTATTAAAGCACCAAAGCATGGTTTTGGTTCATGTATGAATCCATGCATTGATTGCCACGCTCGTATGATGACGCGTGCTGGTGAAATTATGGAAGAGCAGGGCTTTGATTTTGTGGCTACTGGCGAGGTTATGGGTCAGCGCCCTATGTCGCAGCAAAAGCATGCACTTATTGAGGTCCAAAAGACCTCTGGCATTGGTGACCGTGTTTTGCGCCCTCTATCTGCTAAATTCCTAGAACCAACAGCACCAGAGCGCGATGGAATTGTTGATAGAGAGCGCTTGCTTGCTCTAGAAGGCCGTAATCGTAAGCCACAAATAGAGCTTGCTAAGAAATATGGCATTAAGAATTATCCGTCACCAGCTGGTGGATGCAAGCTTACTGAGCCACAATATTCTGCTCGTCTCCGCAATCTTATGAACAATGAAGGTCTTGATGATAAACGTTTAATCCGTTTATTGAACCATGGGCGTGTCTTCCGTCTTCCTGGTGGGACTCTTGTTTTTGCAGGACGCAATAAGTCCGATAATGAGGCAATACGTGCAGGTCTACGTGGTCCAGATATCCTTTTCCGCTCTTTTACAGTGGTTGGTCCTTCTGTTCTTGTTGTTTCACCAAAATGTGAAGGGGATATTGTTTTGGCGCAGCAAATTTGTGCCGCTTATGCAGATCATAAGGGCGCTACTGAGGTGGGTGTGCGTTGCTTCAAGCCAGCCCGCAAGCCTGAGGATTTGCAAATAGGTGTTGTGGATCGTGAACAGCTTATTCCTTATATGATTTAGTCATTACAAGAGGCAATAAGATTATGCATGATTTCTTGGAAGCATCATTTTACGGAATAAGCCTTGCAATGGATGCTATGGCTGTCGCTGTGGGAATGTTTTCTGTACGTCATACTTGCTCAGCTATTTGGCAAGCAATTGCTGTTTCTTTTGTGTTTGCCTTTTTCCAGTTTCTAATGCCTGTAATTGGTTATGGTTGCTGTAATATTCTTCCTCTTGCTTCAATTCAAACGGTTGGCAAATTTATTGCCTGTGCTTTGCTGCTCTTTTTAGGTATACGTATGGTGCTTGCAAAGGAGGAATGCACCGTGCCACAGTTCGGTGTTGTTTCGGTGTTGTCTCTTGCCGTAGCAACAAGCATTGATGCTCTGATTGTTGGTGTTGGGTTTGCCGTTACAGCTAATGCGGAGTATCTCTATTTTTCCACTATAATTGGTGTTGTAACTTTTTTTATTGCTCTTTTTGGTTGTTTCTTGGGCAGTGTACTCGGTGTTCATTGTCTCAGTAAAAGCACTCTTATAGGTGGCGTAGTGCTTATAGGTATTGCAATTAAGCAGCTCTTTTAATTGTTCTTCAGGAAGAAGGTTTTATGAATATAGCTCCAAATAGCGAAAGAGTTCGTATATCAATTTTTGGTCGACGTAATGCAGGTAAGTCGTCACTTCTAAATGCTATTCTTGGTCAGGACGTTGCCACGGTTTCTCCTGTTCCAGGAACAACTACAGATGCTGTATTTAAGGCAATGGAGCTTTTACCATTAGGCCCTGTTTTGTTGGTTGATACACCAGGAATTGATGATGATCAAGCTGAGATTGGTGCTTTGAGAATTAAGCGAACACAGGAGGAGCTTCGCCGCGTCGATATTGCGATTGTGGTTACTTCTCCAAAGATTGGCCTTGGTGAGTTTGAGGCAAATTTAATCTCTGATTTGCGAGCAAAGGGCATTGCATTTGTCGTTGCGGTTAATAAGCTTGATGAAGAACCTTTATCTGCAGAACGCACGAATGAATTAGAACGAGCATTTGCAGCTCCTATTTATCCAGTCTCTGCAAAGACAGGAGAGGGCATTAACGAATTTAAGGAAGCTCTTGCCAAATTAAAGCCTGATGAGCCAGTAAGTCAGCATATCATTGGAGATAGATTGTCTCCCGGTGATATAGCTATTCTTGTTGTACCTATAGATAAGGCAGCACCAAAGGGACGTCTAATTCTTCCTCAGCAGCAGACCATCCGTGATTTGCTTGATTGTGGCTGCAATGCTTTGGTTTGTCAGGTTCCAGAGCTGGAGCATATGCTTTCTTCGCTCACAACACCTCCTGCAATAGTTATTACAGATTCTCAGGTGTTTGCAGAGGTTCGTAAGCTTGTCCCTCCTACTATTAAGTTGACTTCATTCTCAATTCTAATGGCTCAATATAAGGGCAATTATGAATTACAGAAGCGTGGAGCAGCAAAGCTTGATTCTCTAAAGGATGGCGATACTATACTCATTGCTGAGGGTTGTACACATCATCGTCAGTGTAATGATATAGGAACTGTGAAGCTGCCTAATTGGATAAAGAAATACACAGGCAAAGAGATTAATTTTGAATTTACATCTGGGCAAGGCTGGAAGGAAGATTTAAGCAAATATGCTCTTATAGTTCATTGCGGTGCTTGTATGCTTAACCGCAAGGAGATGCGTAACCGCCTAGCTGATGCGGAGGCTGCGGGCATCCCAATCACCAATTATGGCATTGCTATAGCTAAACTGCAGGGTGTAGAGCTGTAATTTGAGCGTGACTTTGTCATCGCAAAGAGTTTCACACTAAACACGTTCGTTAGAGAGTTCTCCATTAAACTATCGCATTATGAGCGGGTGAATTAAGTCTTAAACCCGCCCAATCTCTTTTTGCTCTTCAGTCACAATTACCAGTGCCAAGTCTATAATAGGTGATAATCTATGAAAATTTGTGTTTCCAACATAGACATAAATCGTTATGGCTCGGTTATTCCGTTTACAATCTCATTTTAATTGTTGAATTAAGGTTAATATAATTGACTTTTTGATTGTGAAAAAGGTAAAATATTATCCATAAAATGTAAATTAGTACTAAAGGATATTTATATGAAATTAAAGTTTATTTTTTGGGGCATGTTAGCACTAGCTATACCAATGTTTTTGCAAGCAGAAATTATTAGACCATTTGGTAATGTTACTCTTGTAGATGAAATTGATTGCACTCAGGATACTCATGATATGGAGGTATATCCAAAAGGGGCATCAAGAATTGAAAATATTTTAGGCGTTCCTCATCGCGTGCTTGAAGTACAGGCTGAGGAAGGCTCTTATATCAAATTTAGAGTAGGTAAGGGTAAAAACCTAAAGCCACATGGCTCTTATGTGCTTGTAATCGATTATCCAGATGATTTGCCTCGTAACTATTTAGTTCGTAATAACGCAATGGAATCAAAGCGTTCTTTTTATACCGGACGTAATGGCGGCGACTGCTTTGGTGCTCACTATGTAGATCATAATATTGAATCCTTAAATATCCCTCAATCTGGAAAAATTGAAAAATGGACAGCATATATGTCTATCATGGATTATACAATTGACAAGGATGAGGATGGAAAGAATCTCCGCTCTACAGCGAAAAATGACGGCTTTGATTTAATTATTGCACAATACAATCGCAAGCAAGACCCAAATACTCAAGGTGTTGCATTAAGCAAGATTTATCTATATGAAATTCCTAATGAAGAGCAGGTTTATGCAAAAATCCATCTTCCTCCAAAAGGTTTACCACGTCGCCACCTATTTTGGCGTGAAGAAATGTCAGATGGTGCGATGGCTAGAAATGATCCTAAAATTGGATACTATCGCCATAAGTTCCGTCAGCTTAAAATGATGGGTATGGACACATATTGTAAGGACTTGTTTGAGTTTGGTCATGTTCAGCACTGGAATCCAGGAAAGGCTGGATTATACATGTGGGATAGTGATGACCGAGATGTTTGGGATTCTATCGTTAAGGAAGCAGCAGATTATGGGCTAAACATTCTTCCTTATTACGAATATGCTGGTGCAAACTATATGGATAGAAATGGTAAGCCATCTTTAGGTCGCCAACTAAAGGCTGAGCCATTGAATAAGGATATTTGGACAGATACAAAGAATTGCTATACTCATATTTGGTGGTCAGAAAAGCTTCGTGTTGATATCACAGATGAGGATACCTATGAGGAGTTTAGAAAGGTTATCTATGGCACAATCCTTAGATATACTGACCAAAAGGACAATATGCTAGGTGTGTGGATTCGCCCACGCCCAGCACAGATGGCAGTTGGCTTTGCAGATGCTACACGTGCACGCTTTGCAAAGGAGGCAAACAATGGTGTAGCTGTTTCTCGTGAGGATTTGCGCAAAAATAAGGCACTATACGATAAATACATTAAATGGTGGGGTAGAAAGCGTGCAGAATTCCTTGTTGGTATGCGTGATTATATGGCTCAAAATGGCATTAAGAACCCTATTGCAATTATTGATGGTGATACATCAGAGCCTGGTGATGGTATGGATAATCAGCGTGGTATTATTACTGATGACCCAGATTATTGGAGAGAGATTTTTAGAAAGCCACCTTTCAATAAGTCTAATCCAGATGATTCCATTACAGATATAACAAACAAGAGATTTATAAATCAGCATTGGTTCTTGAGCGGTCTAAAGCGTCCAAGTGGCACTTGGGGTCATTGGGAATGGCATCATGCATGCCCTGGTGCCGATCCAGAGAATTATCATGATTTGAAAAATGTGTGGATAACAATGACATTCCATCGTGCATATTCAGTGATGGATCCATACTGCTTGGAAATGTTTAGTAATGCTAATGGCGGACAGACTCTTATTCGTCACTATGGCTTGAATGAAAACAATCTTGTTAAGTTTACTCGTGATGCAAATGGTACCCCACAGAAGGATGAAAAGGGTAACTACAAGTTTGAGCGCCTTTGTGGTTATGCAATTCATGACTCAGAGCGTGCAGGCCGTGCTTGTATGCAGTCTGAGGTTTTAGCTATGGCAAATGGTAACCCATACAATATTGGTTATTTGATTGGCTCAACCTTTACTCGTGGCTTCCCTGTGGCTGTTCGTGAATTTAATACAAATTATCTGGCACTCCCAGCTGTTCCTTCTGAGATTGTTAAAGGTGCATGTGCAGATCCAGAGGTTGTTGTTCGTCGCTATAGAACACCAAATAATGGCACTTACTATGCAATTATTCATACAGGCTATGTACACAAGAAGCATGTAAAAATCACCTTCCCAGAGGATATTCAAAATTTAACAATTATCAACTCTGGGCGTAAAATTTCAAGAAACAAGATTGCAATTGATTTGAAGCCATGGCAGCTATTGTCATTGCATTCAGATAAGTAATCCAGTAACAATATTTTTCACAAAAATTTGATGGAATATTGTAAAAAAAAGAGGTTGTATGAAAATTAAATTTACGAAAATGCATGGAGCTGGGAATGATTTTATTATTATCGATGACCGTGCTCAAAAATTTGATTTAACTGCGACCTCTTTGATTGCCAAGATATCAGCACGCGACAAAGGGATTGGCTGCGAGGGTGTGTTAATAATTCGAATGGCAGAGACTTTTTCTGGCAATGATTTCAGAATGATATTTTTTAATCCAGATGGTTCTCGAGTTGGAATGTGTGGCAATGCAGCACGTTGTGTGGCATTATATGCATACAATAATGGCATAGCTGGTGAGTCTCAGCATATTTTAACAGATAGCGGAGTAATCATTGCAACGATTAAATCTGCTGAGTCGGGTGCTGAGGTTGTATCAATAAAAATGCCACAGCCTTCTGCAATAACTGAGTATGAAATTGATGGAATGAAATTTAATTGCATCAATACAGGTGTACCTCACGCAGTAACATTTTCTGAAAAGACATATACTCATGCAGAAGTTTATAGCATAGGTCGTTCTGTGCGTTATAATTCAAAGCTATTCCCAGAAGGAACAAATGTTGATTTTGTTTCTGCTGTAAATCAAAGCTTTTCAAGATATTCTTTGCATACATATGAGCGTGGAGTAGAGGCAGAGACAGGTGCTTGTGGAACTGGGGCCACTGCTTCTGCATTGGTTATGATTGCAAGGTTTGGTGCAATTTCTCCTGTTCGTTTTGATGTTCTATCAGGTGATGTTCTTGAGGTTTCTGCAGATTATGATGCAGCGAATGATGTTTTTTCTAATGTGTGTCTCACAGGGCCCGCTCGCATTGTTTCTGAAGGATTCTTTGATACTAATTGGTTTTAATTAATGTGTAATAAATTGGTTTTGTACTGAAAAACAAAAACGTTAAATTTGGATATTAATATGAAAAAAACAACAGCTGTTAATATGGTTATTGCTCAGAGTGGTGGCCCTTCAATGGTTATTAATCAAAGCCTTGTTGGTGCTGTGGTTACAGCCTTGAACCAAAAGAAAATTGGCAAGATTTATGGTGCAGTACATGGAATTGATGGCATTTTAAATGAGAATTTCTTAGACATGCGTGCATATGATGAGGCAACTCTGCTTGGTGTAGCACAAACTCCATCATCTGCTTTAGGAAGTGTTCGCAAAAAACCTACAGAGGAAGATTGTAAAAAAATATTTGAGGTACTTAAGAAATACGAGATTGGTTATTTTTTCTATATAGGTGGAAATGATTCTGCTGAAACAGCATATATTGTTAGTGAGATGGCAAAAAAACACTCCTTCCCATTGAAGTGCTTTCATATTCCAAAGACAATTGATAATGATCTAAGAGAGAATGATCACACACCAGGCTATGGTAGTGCAGCTCGCTATGTTGCTATGGCTTTTATGGGAGATAATCTTGATAATGTTGCTCTTGGAGGAGTAAAAATCAACATTGTTATGGGTAGGCACGCAGGCTTTCTCACCGCAGCATCTGCATTGGCTCGTCAGCACGATGATGATGGCCCTCATCTCGTTTATTTGCCAGAGGTGCCATTTTCAATGGATAAGTTTTTAAAGGATATAGCTGCTATGATGAAAAAGTTTGGTCGCTGTGTTGTGGCAGTGTCAGAGGGTATAGCAGATAAATCTGGCAAGCCAATAGCAACCTTGTTGGGTGGCACTGAGAAGGATTCTCATGGAAATGTTCAGCTTAGTGGCACAGGTGCTTTGGGTGATATGCTTGCTCGTGAGATTAAAGCAAAGCTTGGTATTAAGCGTGTTCGTGCAGATACATTTGGTTATATTCAGCGCTCTTTCCCGGGTGCTCCTTCGTATCCTGATAGAGCAGATGCTTTTGCAGTAGGTGAGACTGCTGTTAAGCTTGCTGTTGGTGGAAGGTTTGATTGTGGCTCTATTGCGATTAAGCGCTTGGCTGGCAAAAAGTATAAAGCAAAGTATGAGTGCGTGCCTTTAAAGAGTGTGGCTGGAAAAACAAAGACAATGCCACGTAGCTTTATTAATCGAGCTGGAAATAATGTGACACAAGCATTTATTGATTATGCTGCACCTTTAGTTGGCGAGTTGCCAAAGATGGAAAGACTAATCTAAATCTCATCTCAATTTAAATTTATAAAATGGTGTCGCTATCAACAAAAGAATGTCTCGGCAAAAATGGCCGTTTGAGTGTTATATTGCCAGCCTATAATTTAGGCTCGTGCATATATGACAATATTCTTGCAGTTGCTAAAGAATTAAATGACATTCCTTTTGAGCTGGTGCCAGTTGATGATGGAAGCACTGATAATACAGCACTTGAAATAGAGCGTGCAATGTCAGCATTGCCAGATGGCGTAGTAGTTCCAGTAGTGCTTAAAAAGAATAAAGGCAAGGGTGCTGCTTTGACTGCCGGCTTGCGGGCTTCAAGTGGTTCGCATATTATGCTTCTTGATGGCGATTTGGATTTGAACCCAAATCATGTTTGGGGCTTCTTTGATGTGATGAAAGAAGCCAATGCAGATGTGGTTATTGGCTCAAAGCTCCATAAGAAATCAAATATAAAATATCCTTTTCGTAGGCGCGTTGCAAGCTTTGTATATTATAGCTTGGTGCGTTTGTTAGTTAAGCTTCCTGTGCATGACACGCAAACTGGAGCTAAACTTTTTAAGAGGGAAGCTCTACAATATGCCTTTGACCGTATGCTAGCAAAGCGCTTTGCTTTTGATTTTGAGGTTTTGACAATTCTTTATAACAAGGGGTATAAGATTGCAGAGGCTCCTGTTGAATTTGATTTTGGCGAGAAAATGGGGTGCTTGACGGCATCAAATGTAAAAAATGTAATGCTCGACACTCTAGGCGTTTTCTATAGGCAAAGACTTTTGCATTATTATGATTCGGTAGAGGTTTGCCCAATGCCTAAACCAGTTCCAGGTGTTTCTATTATCATTGCTTGCCCAAATCATGCGTCGTGCTTAGATGAATGCATTGAAAAAATCTCTTTACAGGATTGGGGTCGTGAGCTTGAGGTAATTATTCTTCCAAATGAAGCTTTTCCTATGCCAAAAGAATATCCTGAATTTGTGAGAATTGTCCCAACAGGAAAAATTCGCCCTGCAGAGAAGCGTAATATTGGTATAAAAGAAGCTAAATACGAGCTTTTGGCTTTTGTCGATGATGATGCTGCACCTCTCGATGGTTGGTTGGAGCATGCTGTCCCATATTTTTCAGATGACACAGTTGTAGGTGTTGGAGGCCCTGCATTGACGCCTTCTACTGATAGCTTCCTTTCAGCAGCTGGTGGCAGGGTCTATGCAAATATTTTTGTTTCAGGAGGCTATCGGAGACGTTATATTCCAACTCGAGTATGCAACGATGATGATTTGCCAAGCTGTAATTTGTTTGTGCGCAAAGCTGCGGTAGAGTCAGTTGGTGGTTATGATGTCCGATATTGGCCCGGTGAGGATACTCAGCTATGCATGGCACTTACAGAAAACACAGGAAAGCGTATTGTATATGATCCGTGGGTTCAGGTTACCCACCATAGACGTTCGTTGTTCTTGCCGCATTTGCGTCAGGTGTCTAGGTATGCACGTCATAGAGGACATTTTGCACGTCGAGGCTTCAGCACCTCTTTCCGCCTCTGCTATATGGTGCCAACAGCGTTTGTGATTGGTGTTTTGCTTGGAGGTATTGTTGTAACCATTGCAAATGCTTCGTGGCTAACATGGCTTTATATGATTTGTTGCGGTGCGTATTTGTTTCTTACTCTAATTAGCTCTTTCTCATTAAATTTATTTATGTGGATTGTGACATGGTTAGGTGTTGTCGCCACACATTTTGCTTATGGTATTAATTTTGCCTATGGATGGTTTGCTCCAAGAATGGAAACAAAGGTGAAATCCTTTGATCATTTTGGAGATAAAGCACCATCGTCAAATTCTTCAAATAATGATAGGAACAAAGACTAATGAAGCTACTAATCGGATATGTCCCATTGATTTCTGAAAAGGGTGTTCCTTTGCTATCACAGAATCGTCAATTCCAATGGTTTTCAAAACCAACCTATGTTTATCCTATGGTGCCGGCCTCTGCTGCAACACTGCTTAAAAGCTTAGGACATGATGTCTATTGGCTTGATGGTATTGCAGAAAATCTTTCGGAAGAACAGTTTTTATCTCGTTATCTAGAGATTGGTGCAGATTTGTTTCTTTTAGAAACTAAGACACCTGTGATTAAGCAAACATGGGCTGCAATTGATAAGCTTAAAGAATTGGCTCCTTCTACACGTATAGTCATTTGTGGTGACCATGTTACAGCAATGCCGGAGGAGACACTTAAAAATTGTAAAGTTGATTATGTGCTTTTAGGTGGCGATTATGATTTCTCTTTGAGAGCATTGGTTGATTCTATTGAAGTTGGGGCTATGCCTCCAAGTGGCTTTATGTGGCATGGTGCTGATGGAGAAATTTGTGGAGAAAAGTCCTTTTGTATTGCTAATAATGATTTAAATACCCTGCCACTAATTGATAGAGAGCTAACAAAATGGGAGCTTTATAGCAAGGAAAATGGTAACTTTCGTTATACTCCAGGCACTTATACAATGGTAGGTCGCGATTGCTGGTGGGGTAAATGTAAATTTTGCTCATGGACTACAATTTATCCAGAATGGCGCACACGTACCCCACAAAGTCTCCTTGATGAAATAGGGGAGATTATTGAAAAATATTATGTAAAGGAAATTTTTGATGATACTGGATGTTTTCCTGCGGGTGCATGGCTAAGGGAATTTTGTGAGGGGATGATTTCTCGCGGCTACAATAAAAAGGTAATTCTTGGTTGCAATATGATACCTGGTGCCGTAGATTTTGAGCTTTATAAGCTTATGGCAAAGGCAGGCTTCAGGTTTGTGCTTTTTGGATTGGAATCCGCATCAGAAGCAACTCTTGATCGTATTCGCAAATGTCCTAAGGCTAAGGCCATCGAAGAGTCTATGGCGATGGCTCACAAAGCAGGCTTGCGCCCTCATGTGACTTGTATGGTTGGTTATCCATGGGAAACGCTTGAGGAGGCAAAGCAAACTATTGCAATGACAAAGCGCATGTTTGATAATGGTAGTATTGATACTCTTCAAGGAACAATTGTTATGCCTTATCCTGGCACTCCTCTGTTTAGAGAATGTGAAGAAAATGGATGGCTTAAAACTCGTGATTGGGAACGCTATGATATGCGTGAACCAATTATGAAGTGTGAAATACCGGATGAAGAGCTATTTTCTTTAATCCGCGGACTTTATACCTCATTTATTTCTCCAAAATTTATTTGGCGACAGCTAGTTTCTATAAGAAATTGGCGGGATTTTGTATTTCTTTGGCGTGCAGGCCTTAGAGTATTAGGGCATTTACTTGACTTTAAGTCAAAAAAATAGCAAAATATTGGTTGTAAATATTTGTTTTAGTGATTTGGATTATATTGATTTATAGAAAAAGTATCCAAATTGATAAAAAAAAGGATAAAAAGTGAACGAAGAAGTTAAAGAGCTACCAGAGATACTTGAAAATACAATTTTCATTCCTGCTCTAAAGGCGACAACAAAAGAGGATGTGTTAGCTGAGCTTTCAGATACATTAGTTGAGCGTGGAGCAATTTCTAAAGAAGCCCGCAATTCTATTTGTGCAGCCTTGAAGGAACGTGAAGAAAAAATGTCAACAGGTATGCAATATGGAATAGCAATACCTCATGCAAAGTCAGATCTTGTATCCAGCTTAATTACGATGATTGCAATCTCTCCTAATGGAGTTGATTTTGATTCTTTGGATGGCGATTTATCTACTATTTTCGTTGCCACATTAAGTCCTACTGCCGATACAAATTCGCATATCAAGTTTTTGGCAGAGGTTAGTAGAAATCTCTCTAGCAAGAAGATCCGTGAAATGCTTTTGTCAGCAAAAAATCTTCAAGAGATGAAAGCTGCAATCTGTGGTGAATAACAAAAAAAACGTGGGCAGTTTGTTCACACTTTTTTCACTTTTACAAAATGCAAAAAAATATTAAAGTTATAGTTGATTATTTGTCAAAAAAGGCTTACAATACCGAGCCAATTTTTTAAGCAAGTAAAGGAGAAAAAACATAATATGAAAAATGTATTATTTATTATATTGTGCTTAATATCTGTAATTTCATTAGCAGAAACAAAGTTTGATTCACTTTCTTATTGGACAAACTTTGATGATGAAGATGTAAAGGACGATTTCGTTCCTTGTAGTGTTGCTGAAGACAAGTATCCTGGTCCATCAACAAATGCTAGACATTCTTTTGAGGACGGAGTTTTATTGATGGAGTCTGCTTACGATAAGAAGGTTGCTGTTGCTCTTATTGAGGGTGGTGCTCAGTCAGAAGAAGAGGTACTCATTCAACACGTTCATGAGATGGTAGATGGTAAGGAAGTAGAAAAATCTATCATAGGTAAACCATTTGGAGTTTATACAAATACAGTTATCCAAATGAGCTATGAGCTTACAATACCTAATACATATCTACATACGAATCATTTGGTTTATGTTGTGTCAAGAAAAGGTTCTTCTGTTGAAAATCCTTTGGCAAAAGATCAGTATGATGGACCACATAGTTATCGTGTTCCATTCTATAGAGCACAATATAATGGAAAAACATTATCTATTTGTGAATACACATTTTTTAATTATGCAGATAACCCAGCATTTGAAGGGAATGTCCGTGTTTTAGCTAGTGCACCTGCGACTACAGAAACCGCTGATGGTACATATACAATTAAGTTTACTACAATGGGTGGCTATGATGGTGATAACAATGGTATAGGTGGTCAGCCTTGCAATCTATATGCAGAGCTACGTTATGCAGGTAAATTGATAGCAAAGGTTTCTGCTGTTGATTATCCATTCAATTGGAATAGTGGACCAGAAGTTTCTGGTGACTATGTTCCACAGTTTGATCCAACAGGTGATTCAGGAACTTATCCAATTTGGACTCATGCAGGAGGAGAGTGGGAGAGAAGAACTGCACGTGATGTTCAACACCCTAATACAGATATTCGCATTCCAGGATGGACAACAATCGGTATTATTCCTATAACAAAAATTGGCGGAACAAAGCATGGTATTAAGGTTACAAACTTCTCTGTTTCTAACATTGACAGAAGTGCCTTTGAGAATGTCCTGATTATCCGTTAGTTTTGATTAAGACAACAGTTTTATGAGTTGGTGAGCATCCTTTATAAAGAGGGT
The DNA here is from genome assembly GCA_017481725.1 of Kiritimatiellia bacterium. Taxonomy (GTDB): domain Bacteria; phylum Verrucomicrobiota; class Kiritimatiellia; order RFP12; family UBA3636; genus RGIG990. Next base: position 43,465 of record JAFUOX010000055.1, read on the forward strand.
GCTCATTTCTTTTTTTCTGGTGGCGTGATGGATAGCTGAAAGATAGATTTTGGCTTTTGTTGTCGTTTTTTATTAAATATAAATTTAATGATTTGATATGTTATATTTTCTTTTGCATTGAAGGTCTAATTATCATATAATTAGAGCGTGCTTTTTTAAGAATTTCGCTTGATATTATAAGTGAAAGAATAATGTTATACAAAATACTTGAAAGGTAAGTAAAATGATTATCGCAATTGGTTCAGATCATGGTAGATTTGTTCAGAAGGAAGCAGTAAAGAAATTGCTTGAAGCAAAAGGATATGAGGTTGTAGATTTTGGTTGTTATAGGCATGAAGAATTTAGGTGCATCACGTGTGCTAGTTAAGTAATCAAGACCAGAAGAAAAGTAGACGATATTTGAATTAAAAAGATATTAGGGGTGAGTTTATGTCAGAGATGCGAGAAAAATTGCATACCACAGAGCTGTATTTCCCAGAGGACGAGGAGATAATGGCGGAGCAGCTTCAATGTCTTGATAGGCTTTATGATTATAATCAGACGCGACCCACTCAGTTGGGGAAAAGAGTTGAGATGCTCAAGGAAATGTTTGCGGAAATCGGGGAAGGAAGCTACATTGAGCCACCTTTACATGCTAATTGGGGCGGTAAATTTGTTCATTTTGGCAGAAATGTTTATGCTAATTTTAATTTAACACTTGTGGATGATACGCATATTTTTGTTGGTGATTGTACATTGTTAGGACCCAATGTGGTGTTAGCGACGGCAGGTCATCCATTGGTGCCGGAGCTTCGTGAAAAGGCATATCAATTTAATGCACCAATACGGATTGGACGCAACTGTTGGTTGGGGGCAGGAGTTATTGTGTTACCAGGAATGACGATTGGAGACAATGTTGTTGTGGGAGCCGGTGCCGTTGTAACAAAGGATTTGCCAGATGGAGTTGTTGCGGTAGGTAATCCTTGTCGCATTTTGCGTGAGATTGGGCAACAAGATAGAGAAACCTATTTTAAGGGGCGTAAGATAGACGAATCTGTATTTGAGAAGGCAAAATCGATTCAGCGATAGGGTAATAATGCAGGTATATGGCAGCCTACGAATAGTGAGGGGTAAACCGTAGTGTTAACTCCAGTATATTTGGAAAAATGAGCTGTATTTGTGTTTTTACTGGCGAATATAATGATAATTATGTTGGATAAGGCTCAATAGGTAACATTTTCCTTTGCATTGGGATGCTAATTATTATATAATTAAAGCGTGTTTTTTATTAGCATTTGCCCTATATTGTTAGGGCAGATATTTGTAATTGAGTGAAAGGTATTTTATGAAAATAGCAGTTGGTTCAGACCATGGTGGATATGCACAAAAAGAAGCAGTAAAGAAATTGCTTGAAGCAAAAGGATATGAGGTTGTAGATTTTGGTTGTTATAGTGCAGAATCATGCGATTATCCTATTTATGCGGATAAGGTTGCTGGTGCAGTTGAGACAGACAAGGTAGATTGTGGTGTATTAGTTTGTACCTCTGGCATAGGTATGTCAATTGCAGCAAACCGCTATCCTCATGTACGAGCAGCACTTTGTGCAGATGCAAATCTTGCAAAGATGTCCCGTGAGCATAATGCTGCCAATGTGCTTGTTCTTTCAAGCACAGCTCCTGCTGCAGAAATTATTGATGCGTGGTTTGAAACACCAGTAGCAAGTGCAGAACGTCATGTTCGCCGTGTAGCAGAGACTGCAACAGTAGGTAATCGTATTACAGAGGTTTCTTTCCTTAAGGACTATGATCGTGATGTCTATGATTCAATTATGAAGCACGAGGCACAGGAGGCTGCTTGCGTAAATCTTATCGCTTCTGAAAATTTGACCTCACGTGCAGTTCGTGCTGCTCAGGGCTCTGTGCTAACAAACAAGTATGCAGAGGGCTATCCTGGTAAGCGCTGGTACAGTGGCTGCAAGTACGTTGATGAGGTTGAGACAATGGCTATTGAGCGCGCAAAGGAGCTATTTGGTGCTGAGGCAGCAAATGTTCAGCCTCACTGTGGCTCTTCTGCAAATATGGCAGTTTATTTGGCAGTGCTAAATCCAGGTGATACAATTATGTCAATGAGTTTGGATCAGGGTGGACACCTTTCTCATGGTTCTCCTGTAAACTTCTCTGGTAGATTGTACAACATTGTTCCTTACACAGTAAATCCAGAAACAGAGGTTCTTGATTATGATCAGCTTGAGGAGCAGGCAATGCAGGTTAAGCCAAAGCTAATCGTTGCTGGTGCTAGTGCATATCCTCGCCGCATAGATTTTGCTCGCTGGCGCAAGATTGCTGATGCTTGCGGAGCAATGCTTCTTGTAGATATGGCTCATATTGCTGGCCTAGTTGCTGGTGGTTCACATGAGAGCCCAGTTCCTTATGCAGAGTTTGTGACAACAACAACTCATAAGACACTTCGTGGCCCTCGCAGTGGTCTTGTTCTATGCCGCAAGGAGTTTGAGGCTGCAATTAATAAGGCAGTTTTCCCTGGTATGCAGGGCGGTCCTCTAATGCAGGTTACAGCAGCAAAGGCTATTTGCTTCAAGGAGGCAATGAGCCAAGAGTTTAAGGATTATGCTCATCAGATTGTTAAGAATTGTAAGACACTTGCTGATGTTATCATGAAGCGTGGCTTCCGCCTAGTTTCTGGTGGCACAGATAACCACCTACTTCTAGTTGACGTAGCAGCAGCTGGTTTAACAGGTAAGGTTGCAGCAGCTGCCCTCGATGAGACTGGTATTATCGTGAATAAGAATACAATTCCATTCGATAAGAACAGCCCATTCGTCACATCTGGTATTCGTATCGGTACAGCAACAGCTGCAACTCGTGGCATGAAGGAAGCAGATATGGAATTTATCGGCGACAAGATTTGCACCGTTCTTGAGAATATCGACGATGTTGAGCTACGCACAAAGATTCGTGCTGAGGTTGCTGAGTTCGCATCTAAGTTTATGGTTCCATAATTCTTTCAATTAGGTGCTACTGTTAGGTGTTAAAATTGGAATTTGACAAAATGAATATTATTGATACATTAAAAGAACGTGGTCTATTTGATAATTGGACAAACCCAGCAGTCTATGAAGAGCTAAATAAGCCAATGACTGTTTATTGCGGCTTTGACCCTTCTGCAGATAGCCTCCAGGCAGGAAACTTTGTTGCTATTCAGACACTCTGCCACTTCCAGCGTGCAGGCCATAAGGTTGTTGCTCTAGTTGGTGGTGCAACAGGTCTAATCGGTGACCCATCTGGCAAGACCTCTGAGCGTAAGCTTCTTTCTGAAGAGATGGTAAATCACAATATCGAGGGAATTAAGGAAAATCTTTCTCGCTTCCTAGATTTTGGTGATGGTCCAAATCAAGCAATCCTAGTTAATAACTACGATTGGCACAAGAATTTTACTTTTATCTCATACTTGCGTGATGTTGGCCGCTACTTCCGCATGGGCACAATGCTTGGAAAGGAGAGCGTAAAGCAGCGCCTTGCTTCTGAGAATGGCATGAGCTTTACTGAGTTCTGCTATCAGACACTTCAGGGCTATGATTTTATGCATTTATATGATAATTATGGCTGTCGTATTGAGGTAGGTGGTTCAGATCAGTGGGGCAATATTACTGCTGGTACAGATTTGATTCATCGTCATCGTGATCAAGAGGCTTATGGAGTGACAATTCCTCTAATTACAGATAGCCAAGGCAGAAAGTTCGGTAAGTCTGAGGGTAATGCGATGTATCTTGATAAGAACAAAACATCAATTTACAGCTTCTACCAGTTCTTTATGCGCTCAGAGGATGCTGATGTAATTCGCTATTTGAAGGCATTTACATTCTTGCCATTGGATCAGATTGCAGAGCTAGAGGAGCAGGTAAGGATTGCTCCAGAGAAGCGTGAGGCACAGCGTGTGCTTGCTGCAGATGTTGTCCGCCGCGTACATGGTGAAGAGGGCTTGCGTCAGGCTGTTCAGGCTTCTGAGGTGCTTTTTGGTGGCTCTATTGACGGAATGTCCGCTGCAGATTTGATACCTATTTTCGCTGATGCACCATCCGCAGAGGTTCCAGCAGCAGAGGTTTTAAATAATCCTCTTTCTAAGCTTGCTGTGGCGTCAGGTCTTTGCAAGAGCGTTGGCGAGGTTCGTCGCCTAGCAGATGGCGGTGGCTTCTATGTAAACAACAAGCGTGCCAGCGGTCAGGATGTTCTAACAGAGGATATGCTTGTAGATGGTGAGGTGCTTGTTCTTCGTTCTGGTAAGAAAAACTATCGTCTAGTAAAGCTACAAAAATAAGTAAAATCTGTCTTGGGTGATAAATTAATTTTTTTATATAATCATCACCCAAGAAATTGGCTTGAATATATATCATCGTAAAAGGAGAGAGCAATGCTATCATTCTTTTTGAAAGCAAAATTACATCATCTAACAGTGACCGCTGCTGAATTACATTATCAGGGCAGCATGACACTTGATGTAGATTTTATGGAGGCAGTTGGTCTTCAACCATTTGAAAAGATACTTGTTGCTAATGTTGAAAATGGTGAGCGTTTTGAAACATATGCTATTCCAGGTGAACGTGGTTCAAAGGTTTGCTGCTTAAATGGTGCAACTGCACATAAAGGAAAACCTGGCGATAAAGTTATTGTTTTCTCTTTTTGTATGCTTTCTAATGATGAAATTGCTACTCATAAGCCACGTGTTTTGATTTTCGGCGAAAATAATGAGCCTGTTCGCGAAAGCAAAATCTAATTTTGTTAAGTGGGGAAAAAAAAGGAGGCGGATATGCAAGTGCTAGTTGATTCAATAAAGGTCTCTGACCGAGTACGTAAGGATTTGGGAAATTTAAATAGCCTTATGGAAAGCTTAAAGACATGTGGTCAGCTTAATCCAATTACAGTAACACGTGATATGTGCCTTGTTGCTGGATTTCGTCGCTTAGCTGCAGCAAAAGCCCTTGGCTGGAAAATGATTAATGCCAATGTTGTAGATGCTGCAGATGCCGCCCGTATCCTTCAAATGGAAATGGAAGAAAATTTCTGCAGAAAGGATTTTACTCCAGAGGAGCTACTTGCAGGCTATAAGCGACTTGAGGAGCTTAGAAACCCAAAGCTTTCAAAGCGGATTGTTGATGTTTTAAAGAAATTTGCTGGAAAGCTTGCTTTTTGGAAGTGGTTTAAGAAGGATAAAAAAAAGAGTAATCTTCCTTCTACGGCAATTGATTTTGTGCCTCAGGCTTCTGAGGATATAGACACATCTGAGCTTGGTATTTAAGTCCCTTGTTGCAAATGAATAAGGAAGCTTCTGCACGTACCCGAAGGCTTATTGGAGAGCAAGCACAGGAGGCTCTTGAGTCCTCTTCTGTGCTAATTGTTGGACTAGGAGGCGTTGGTGCTTTTGCAGCAGAGGCGATTGCTCGTGCAGGGGTTGGAAAAATCGGACTTCTCGATTTTGATTCTGTTTCTATTTCAAATATAAATCGTCAACTTCTAGCCACACATTCAACAGTTGGCAAGCCAAAGGTTGAAGTAATGAAGGCTCGTATCCTTGATATCAACCCACAGGCAGAGGTGTGTTGTTATAATCTTAAATATACTGTTGATTCAGCTGATAGCATTCCATTGTCTGAGTATAACTATATTGTTGATGCTATTGATACAGTTAAGTGTAAGGTGGAATTGATTGTTCGTGCAAAGCATAGTGGTGTACCAATAATTAGTGCAATGGGAACAGGTAATAAGCTTGCAGCAGAGCGTTTTGAACTAACAGATTTATTCTCCACGGACAAATGTCATCTTGCACGCATAATGCGTAAGCGTTTACGAAAATTTGATATTACATCTCTTCCTGTTGTTTTCTCCAGTGAACATGTGCTTGATCCAATCGAGGAAGATGAAAATGCAGAGATTGGTCGTCATGTAGATCCAGGAAGTATTTCTTATATGCCAGGCACTGCGGGGCTGTTGATGGCTTCCTATGTTATTCGAGAACTAATAAAGCCATATTTACCTATGCAAGGGGGTAAGCATGAAGCATAAAGCAGGGTGGCTAACTTTGTTTTTTGCCGCTATTGCAGCAGCAACTCTCTTTCAAGGCTTTATTTGTCGCTTGGTTTCTGGTGATTTTTTTTGTGGTGTTTTATTAATTACAGCTTTGTTTTTACCAAAGCTTTTAGACTGGATATGGCACTTACCTTTAAGACCAATAGATATCTCAATCTCATGTGATCCACTAAAACCTAACGCGTCAGAGCTTTGTCAGCATGTTCGCGAGATTTTTCGTCGTGTATATTCTGATGGTGGTAATTATTTGGTGTATATAGCACCAATGCCTAATACGGGTATGCGTATTGCATTTAATTTAGTGAAGCAACGAATAGAAGCCAAATGTGGTTCTGAATGCTTTGGTTTGGGTGAGAGCAATTATCAATTGCCTCCATTTGCCTTTGATGAGAGTCCTGTTGTGTATCGACTCAGTGGGAGAGAAGGGGAACATACGGATGGAGTATATTTGTATTTGTCTGCTGAGCGAGGAAAACGAATTCAGGTATCTAAGTTAAGAGTTAACAAGCATGCAATAACCATAGCAGATATTTCACTAATAGGAATTGCGGCTTTGTTAGATGTTTGGCCAATGATTTTATGTGCTATTATTTTGCGAAAATCAAATATTTCAAACGCAACGGGCTACTGGCGTTTTATTTTTTTTATTGTGTCAATAGCTGTGGTAGTGTGGCAAATGTATTCATTTAACTGGTAGAGGCGAGCACTAAAATACAACATAGTGCGATAAATCATACCATATCATCTATTGTTGTATTATAATGTTAATCTAAATTTGAATGAAGCGATTTATGGAGAAGCGACTTAAATAGTATGGAGAAGCGACTTCCAGTCGCTTTAAAGCGGCAGGATGCCGCTTCTCCACACATTTATTATTGAGAATAAAAAAGAGAGTTGTAATAACCTAATAGAAGTAATTCATTTTATATGAAAGAAAATCTAAATTTGAATGATGATGCGATTTATGGAGAAGTGACTTCCAGTCGCTTTGATAATAAGAAAATTAAGCTGCAGAATGCCGCTTCTCCTCGTTATATGTCTGATACTCCTATGGAGCAGACTCGTGCAAATCTTCCGCATTGGAGTCAAGGGGAAACATGTATCTTTGTCACATTCAGACTTGCAGATTCGATACCGAAAGAGAATCGGATTCAATGGGGAGCGGAACGAGACGAATGGATGGACAAACATCCGCAACCGTGGGATGAAAATACGTCAATTGAATATAATGAACGCTTTGGAGGCAAATTAGAACAATGGCTTGATGATGGGTTTGGTTCTTGTGTATTAAAAGATTCCTGTTGTCGTGAAATTATTGAAAGAGCTCTTAGTTATTTTGACGGACAACGATATATTCTTTATGCATTTGTTGTTATGCCGAATCATGTTCACGTTTTGTTTGCACCATTGGCACCTCACACAATGTCAACAATTATTCAATCGTGGAAGAGTTTTACGGCTAGGATTATGAGAAAACGAATTGGAGGGATAGGTCCTTTTTGGCAGAAAGAGTCGTGGGATCGTCTAATACGTAGTGAATCGCATTTCCGATATGTAGCCAATTACATTCGTAATAATCCAGGAAAAAGTAATATACCTGTTTATGCTTCAGAAACTTGTGCGAAAATATGTAATTGGGATGACAGTATGGAGAAGCAACTTAAATAGTATGGAGAAGCGACTTTCAGTCGCTTTAAAGCGGCAGGATGCCGCTTCTCCACACCTTTTCCACCCCTTCATCCAACATTTATTATTGAGAATAAAATGTGTGAAAAAATATTGTTGATAAACAAAACAACCCTAATTCTGTCTATAGTTCCCCTGCAAATTGCAAGCTAAATGAGTATAGCAATTTCAAATTAATATGCAATTTTTCAAGTTTATTTTGCCTTGATTTGTGGTGTCTGATTTGGTTTAATTTGTGTGTGAGAATTTATTTATGTAATTTGTGATAATATGGTTATTTATAATGAAAAATTGGTTTTCGAAGAATAAAGATTGTTTTTGGTTGTTGTCGATCGTTGTTGTTTCTGTTGTATTACATTTTTGGGAGTTAGGTAAGCAGTCGGTATGGATTGATGAAATATTTACGCTTCGTAATATAGAATGCAAATGGTCAGAAGTCTTGCATACATCTATTTCACTTAATAATTCTCCGCCATTATATTATTATTGCAATAAATTATTTTGCTCAGTATTTGGGTATAGCGAGATAGCGTTGCGTTTTTTGTCGGCATTGTTTGCTACACTAAGTGTTGTAATGCTTTATTTTTTCACAAAGGAAGTTTTTTCAAAGAAAATAGCCTTATTGTCGGCATTTTTGTTAGCGATAAATCCTTTGGCATTGTGGTTTGCACATGAGGCGAGAAACTACACAATGGTTGTATTTCTTTTGTTATTTTCCTTGTTGTTTGCTTTAAAATACTGGAAAACAAAAGAAATAAAGCATTTATTACTTTTTGCTTTGAGTGCAGTGATGTGTACCATAACATCGGTTCAAGGGATGACTATTTTCCCTTTGTGTATATTATTTTATTTTTATTCTCATAGAGAGAAAAAAATAGATTATGTATTTTGGGGAGTTTATTCTTTTTTGTTAATAATAGCACTGACTGTTTTTGTAGTGTTGTTTTCTGTGAAAGGGCCACTTCCTCCAGCACGAAATTTTACGGGCTTGGAAATATTCTATACATTTTACTGTTATATTTTTGGGTATAGCTTTGGTCCATCAATATCTGAGTTGCAGCTATCCGCTAAGAATGCTTTATTTGCAAATAAAGGAGCAATAGTATTAGCTATTTTGTCTTTAGGCACTTTTGTCATATTTTCTGTTAGAAAACTTGATTGGAAGAAGTTACTCCCCTCTATATTCTTTGTCTCGGTTTTTATAGGTTATGCTATTTGTATAGAGATGTTTACTGAGCATAGCTATAATGTTAGATATGCATTTCCAGGAATCATTGGTGTTATTATTGGTGTATCCATATTATTCAACAATGCGTTAGAACGGGAACCGAAGGTTTTTTCGAAAAATGGTCTTATGTTATCAATGGGTTTGTTTGTGATGTTATCTTTGTTGGCTTGTTATAATTTCTTATGCGATACAAAATATTCCAAAGAGATGGTTCGTGAGGCAGCAAAAGAGATAGTAGAGCAGGATGTTGAAGTTCTTTATATAGCACCGCGTTATATGGATAGGGTATTCCTTTATTATTTACAACAATCAGATATAGAGATACTTCCATTAACTTATGAATCTGATTTTGATCAAATAGATTTTAGTAATAAGAATTTTGCAATAGCCACTACCCGTACCCACCATATTCCATTTTACAAGCAGATGATGGAAAAACTCAAAGAAGAAGCTTTTTCATCGAACCAACAACGAAAGCTTCAAAATATTTCCATTTTCTATTCCAAATAAAATCAATTCAGCGGGTTTGTGATATTCATATTTGAAATGCTACATCGCCCATAATTTTTAGTTGAATCTCATAAACTAGAACGCCATAGATGCTGCTAAATGCACCCAATGAGGTGCATTTATTTTCGAAAACAGTTGTAAAATAAACAAGAATATCTGTCAATAGACAAAGTAAATGCAACTAGCCAGTTCGACAGACTAAATGCAACGCATAACTTCAGAGGTAGTTGCATTTAGTTTGTCTTTTCACCCACTAAATATGAGAACACACGAATATTTGCGTGTTCTCATATTTATATGCTATAATGTTGCAAAAGTTATTTGTGTTTTTTTAAAATGTTACAAATCTTTTTTTTACAACAATGTTTGCATTTTGTTCTTAATACAAGTTTATTTAAAAGGAATGAGTTATCTACGGTGTTGTGCTTTTCAAAATCTAACGTTATAGTATCAGGATGGTTTTTATAAAAAGAATTCATCTTTTTTATAAAATCCTCTTTTGGGAGACACGGGCCACAAAGGATTTTAGCACTTTTCCAAAGTGGCATAACATCTATATCAATTTTTTGGGGTGGATTTGTAGATGTTATATCTAATTCCACAAGAATGCGGACTTCTGTTTCGTATTCCCATGCAATATTTTTTATTGCCCCAGTGAAATCACCATCTTCACAAATATGTTTTAAATTAGAGCATTTGTTGGTAGTAAGAAGAGATCTATTCCATCTAATGGAATTAGTTTTGTCGTTAAAATAAGTAATGTCAACTAGTTTAATATTTTTTATTTTATATTTTTCCCGAGTTTCTGGATCATGACAGCATACAGTGTTTTTAATGGTTTTTAAAATGGATGCTTTTGTAAATTTGATACGGATGGCCTTGTTAAGACTACTATTATATATACTCCAAAGTGCAACGCTTTCATGACTGCTAAATGAGAAGCTCCCTACATATAAATTCTTTAAATCATTATTATGATTAAATCCTTCTGTAAGATCGTTCAATTTTGTTATATGTGATAAACGTAATGTTTTGCTTTGTAGCATACTTTTTAATGCGTCAATACTAGTGTAATGATAGTAGTAACTATGCCTTTCTGCTCTATCAATTAAAAATTCTTTTATCTCTTTTAAAGTTGTTAAATTTTTAAATTCATTTCTAATGTTATCTATTGTTGCCATTTTATCTCCTCCCTAAATGCTATATCGCTCATAATTTTGAATATTTGTAAATTACTTAAATATTATATTGATATGTAGTTTGCAAAGGTAATAGCTGAAATTTTATATTCTAATGATACTATAATTAACAATACATTAATCTGTATTTTTTTATTTTAGATTGTTGAATTTATGAGAAATAATCTTGTCTGTCAGTTGTAAAACAATATTTTCCCAAAGAAGTTTTTTGTTGAATAATGGCTTAGGTGGAGGTGATTTTATAACCTCAATCATTTTTTCTGAGAAGGAAGAAATAGATTCTTCTTCTGTGTCTTTCACAGGAACAGCAGTTCCGTTGTTTTCTGTAATAATACCAGGGCCACCCCAATCCCAACAAATAACTGGTGTACCAAGAGCTTGAGCTTCAACGCAAACTTGTCCAAATGCCTCATGTAAGGCCGGATGTAATAATGCCGTTGATTTTGCTATCTCTGTGTATACTTCTTCAAGAGTGTCTAATCTATTTATGAATGTTATATTATTAGATATTTGAAGCCTATTTGCTAAATCAATAAGATTCCTTTTCTCCGGACCATCACCAATTACTTCAAGTCTAGCATTGGGATAGTCTTGAAGTATGTTTTTAAACGCTTTTATGGCTAAATGTACTGCTTTCCAATGTTCTAATCTACATGCTGTAACAAAAAGGGGGTAGTTTTCTTTTTGTGTTGAATTTGATATGTTTTCTAATGCGATAAGTTGTTCTTGATTTAGCCCTGATTGGGGAATGATTTCAATAGTAGATATATCAACGAATTTGGATAGTTTTGATGCTGTTTCTTTTGTTGCTGCAAATGATAGTGTGATATGGTTATATGCAGATTTGAATAATGGGAGTCTTGGAATTAAGTATGAAAATAGATTTTTTATGTTCTCTTTTGTTTTACCGGATATAGAATAAGATTTTTTAAAACAAGGAGGAGTAGTGTCTCCACCACCAACAGGACCAAAAAATGTAGGGATACCAGTCTTGCCAAGAAAAGTTGGAACCCAATATTTACCGAATGTGATGTGGTGAATACAATCTGGTGATAGATTTTTAAGATTTTTCTTTATATATTTAAGGGCAGAAATTTGCCATATTATGTAAAAAAGTTGTACACCAAATCCTTTTCTTTTCCAAAAAGTCAAATATTTTGGTGGATCAAAAAATAACCATTGAACATTTGTAACCCAGATTTCGTTGCTGTTTAAAATATTATCCTTGTTGTTTTTTCATGTAAGAACTGTAACATTATGTTTTTTTGCAAGTTCATTGACAAAAGACCACCCAACACCAGGCTCTGAACCTTTCCCTGGTTCACATGCATAAGCTGATACTAAAATTTTCATATAAAATGTAAAGAATGCGTTTTGTTTAATTATAATTTAATTTTCTATTATTAGTAATTATTTAGTTATTTCGAATAATGTAGAATTCATTTTTTTTGTGAGAACATCATCGGGAAAATAAATTATTAGAGGCTTGATAAAAAAACTTTTAATCCATAATTGTTTAGGTTGAACATGAATAATGGTTGCTCTTTGTCTTCCTTGCATTTGTCTACGCTTGATACAAGAAAATAACAAAGATAACTTTTTTTTCTTTCGGAAATCCATATAGGATAATTTTGTAAGAACACCCTTTTTAGACGAAATATTAGTAGTAAAATCTTTATAGTTATAATCCCCCAAAGCTAATACTATTATTCCGCAAGGAGCAAAAAACATCCAAAAAAAAGTTTGCACTTTTCTAAAGAGATATCTTAAAAAAGAAAATGGGTGTTTGTATGTGTTTTGTATGATTTTTTGCTTTAAAAAAATATGGGCATCTAGGATTTTATTATTTTTAATAAAATTTAAAAAAGTTTCAAACTCTATTTTGTTGAGTATTTTTCTTTCTGTATTTAGATGAATATATAAATTGTTTATGTCTTCGTTAGTTAAAGGATTAGTATTTAATTCCTCATAAATTTTTACTATGTTTTTTGCTAATAATGGCATTGTAAATCTTTTATGAGTACTAAATGATGAACTAAGTTTCGGAGGGGGTAAATAAAACCAGTTGAGGTAACTTACAATGTGTAACTCAAAAAAACCACATTGGGTATCGTTTTCTTTAAAAAAAAGGTATCGTAGGCCAAATGGAGAATTAACAATTGATAATAAGAAGTTGAGTTTTTCTGATATTAGTTTAATTGGTTTTTTTGTTTTTCCCCAGTCTGTTTTCTTTATCCAAACATCAACATCCCTACCGATGTTTCCATTATGGTTCCCATGAAGAATTGTTACTTCTATATTGTTAATATGTAATATATTTATGATTTTGTTAAATAATTCTAATTTTTCCATGTTTTTAAATTTTTGATTTTATTTTATGAAGAAAGAATTTTGGTCGAATTACAAATGCAAAAAAAATAAAAATAATAGTTTGTATATATTTTTTTTCAGCAATTAAATAGCCTATATCATGAAATAATTTTTTGCTTAAAACTTTTCTATAATCTTTTATTTTTATTAAAATTGGTCTGTTTTTTTCTAAAGTTTCAAATTCTTCTAAGGATAATTCTTTTTTGTTGTTCCTTCTACGCACTATGCAGTTTTTTATATATTTTAAATAAAATTGAGAACGGAAGAATTTAGTTGTAGTGACAGACCCAGAGTGAATTCTATATCTAGTTAAAAATTCGGGTTGTGCTATAACTACATATTTTTCGCTGATTCTATTCCACAAATCAATATCTTGAGCTTGTTTAAATTGTGGACGAAATCTTAAGTTACTTTCATTAAGCATTGACATTCTAACAATAGAGGCCGGAGAATATAATCCAATGATTTCGTTTGTTCTCATATATTCTGTATAGATTTCTCTTGTTAATACATCTAGTTTCCCTTTCCCAAAAATATCTCCTTTTGAATTTATGTATTTAACAAACGAAGATGAGGCACAAACATCTTTGTTTTGATCCATAAATTGAACTTGTTTTTCCAGTCTGTTTGGTTCTGCGATATCATCTGCATCTATCATTAAACAGTAATCTGTTTTTACAATATCTAGTGCAGAGTTGCAGGCCATAGATCTACCTAAATTTTCTTTGTGTTTAATTATTGTTATTAATTTAGGATGTTGTTTCTTATATTCTTCTAGGATGAAAATTGTTCTATCTGTAGAACAGTCGTCAACAATGATAATTTGCTCAGGTAAAACAGTTTGGGATAGAATACTATCAATAGTTTTTGCAATTAATTTCTCACCATTATAAACTGGAATTATAAAAGTTGCTGTAGACATTATGATTTTCCTTTTCTATTGAATGGATTAATAGCTAACATTTTTTCTTGAAAAAATGCCGAAATATGTGTTTTATATAAATAACAAAACAATATTAGGAAAAAAAACAAAACAATTATTGCGATAATGTTGATTAGGCAATGTTCTTGTAGATTAAAAAAAAGAAGAACAAAACGTAGGGTTCTAAGAGAAATTTGATGTAAAAGGAAAAATGGCAAAGAAATAGAGCTTAAGAAAACAATAATTTTGTGTTGACTAAGGTTATAAAATAAACCTTTTCTAGTTATTGCAAGGAGATAAACAACGAATGCCGTAAATGGTGTAAACATTGTTTTTGTTGCAACTATCATATATAAAAATGGAAATTGAGTTTTTAAAATAACAATACAAAAAATTAGTAAAAAAGAAGTGAAAATCAAAATATCAATATTGTGTGACTTCGTTTTTCCGTATGGTAATAAATAGATTGCTATATATATGCCTAATAAAAATTCATAAACACGATAAAGAGGAAATGAATAGAAAAAAGTATAAAGGAAGTCGGAATAAAAAAATGGCGAAAAGAAAAATGGTATAAGATACATAATAAAGATAAAAAGTAAAGAATATGTTTTCCCAAGAGTATTTATTAAATTTAATAATAAAGGGAAAAATAAATAGGCAAAACACAATGTAGAAAGGAACCAGCACACGCCTGAGAAATTTGATAAAGGGAAGTAGCTTTGAAGCAAAAGTAAATTTATAGGTACAGAAAACCAATTTACTCTGTCACTTAAAGATCCTAACAAAGCAAACGGAATCCCAATAATTGTTATTAATAGTGCAAGAGGATAAAATTTAGCAAGTCTTATCCAAAAAGAATAAAGATGAAATAGTAACCCTCTCTTTGTAGCGTTTTTATGATTGTGAGCCATAACAAGGCCTGAAATAATAAAGAAAATACTTACAGGTATAGCACCAATATCAGTAAAAACACCACTTATTTTATAGTAATCTCTGAAATTTTTTATACTAGGAACAATAGGGGTATGGCAAATAAAAACCATAATCATTGATATTGCTCTTAAAAGATTTAAGCCGTGTAATTTATTCATATTTAATTCATCTAGGTATATCGGTTGTTGAAATATTTATATTTTTTAAAAGCTGATTAATAATCTCATCTGGCGAGGCTTCTGCATTTTGAATAATTAGCCTTTTAATGAGATTATGTTTGGTTAGTAAATCTTGGTATTGTTCAATTTCCGTTTTTGAAAGTTCTGGCTTTCGAGAAATAATTACCTCAGGTGCAGCAACTAACGCAATTGTTGTATGTGGCAGAGGAGTCATTCCAATAAAAAGTTTTAATATCCATTTAGGAAGTTTTAGTCGAAAGCGAGTAGGATCGAGAAAAATGTCATATGCATACCGATCTGCAATTACTAGACGATTTTTTCTTAAATTTGGCTTAATTATAAAGATGTAGCCGTATATGTAACATAAATAATGATAAAAAAGAAATGCGAGGCTTGCAATAGGATTTCTTATTGATTTTCCTCTTGGATTTTGTGCAGCAGAAGAAGGGACACGATTAAAACAAATTTCTTTTTTTATTGGTTTCCAATGGAAATATAGATATTCATGGAAGTTATTTTCTTCCATAAGTTTAGGAATTGTTTTATTTATAATTGTACTTTTCCCAACGCCATCAGCGCCTTCAAAACAAATAAATAGTCCTTTTTTATTCATGTCGTAATTGTAATAAAATGATTCGTATTATGTCAATTTAAATGGTCTAGATGTAGAAGAATAAGTTTATTCATTGGAAACAAAATCTTGCATCCATTTACATTTTGATATGGTTGTTTTTACAAATTCATCAATCCTGTCCTCAGGAATTTTGTTAACCAATGTTCCAATGCGTTTAATTGCATATATTAAATCGTATGAAGAATCGTCTTTTTCTTCTGCCCATTCCCAGTCGATGGCAACTAATTCTCCAAAATCGGTTTCTCTAAGATTCCACGGAGCAAAATCGCCATGAATAATCTTATGTTTTCGCCATTCAAGAAGTAATTCGTGAATTCGCTTGTCTTCGATAGATATGTTTTTTGCTTTTTTGTAATAAGGCATTTCAAAATAAAAAACTTTATCTATTTCTGCAGAAGATATAACTTTAGGGATACCTAGAATCCCATTAAATTTGGAAATATTATCAAATTCTTTCTGAATAGATGTTTTCTTATCAATAGTTGTGGCTTTAATTATTGAGAACTTTGAGCCATCTCGTTTTACTGCAATAACTCTATCTCCATGATCTGGATTACATACTAAAAATCCTAAACAGCCTTTCTGAAAATCTTTATTAAATATTTTGCAAAGCTCTGCAGCAACACCACTTAGAGTGTGTTGCTTTAATAGTGGTTTAACAAAATTTAATCGAATGGCTATGCTTAAAATGTGGTATACAAGCTTAGCCTTAGTTGTTTGAGGGAGATATGTTTGTAGTGTTTTTAATGCTACTTTTTTGTCTGTTGGCAAAAGAAGTAGTGGAACCCCATGTCTTTTAAATACGTACAGATTCATACTCTTCCTATTTGTAGAATATTCTGCGTATGATTTTAAAAAATTGTCTCAAAAAGTACCTGGCAAAGTTTTTATGTATATTTACATACAATAGCCAAAATTTTTCTCCAAATGGAATTTTGGGAGCATATAGGTGCTGAACGCGTAGGCGTTCTTGATAGCGTCGTTCTGCAAATACTTCTGATACATTGTTTTCGTGCCATGCAAAACAAGCTAGCGTTTTTGGTATAAAGCCAAATTTGCAACCAAGCTTATAAAATCTACACCAATATTCAAAGTCCATTGTTACCTTGTAATGGATATCAAGTGGACCGACTTTTTCAAAGGCATTTCTTGCCCAAAATGTGCCAGCTGATGGAATATAGCATCCATGATATAGTAAAATATATCCGCAAAATATGTGATTATATTTCTTTTTTATGAATTTACCATCTTTATCAACAAATTCAATCTCTCCATATACGATATCTTTTTTAGGATGAGACGTGAAATAATCAGATATGGTTTTCAATGTGCCTTCTTTATATATTTCATCTGCATTGAGCCAACACATAATTTCACCAGTGGAGCGTAATAGTCCTTTATTGATAGCATCAGTTTGTCCGCGATCCTTTTCGGATACCCAAGAAAAAGAGTAGCGAGCTTTTCTTTCTTCTGGAATTGTGGCAATAAAGTTATCCCACTCCTGCATGTATTTGACGCTATTGTCTGTTGAACCACCATCAATTACAATGTGTTCTACAATAGGAGAGTCCTCTGCCTCTGTTTGGGCAAAAACATTCTTTATGGCTTTGATTAAAAAATCGCCGTAGTTATAGTTAGGAGTTACAATTGAAATTTTCATAAAATGGATTAAAAGATAATATGTGTTTTTAGAAATTTTATTTTTAACATCATTATATTAAAAAATTGGTCTTTGGTCAAACGATAATTGCTTGTTGAAAAAAAAATACAGATTTGGTAATATTTTGCTAAAAATCATTAGTTAACTCTTATTTCGGTTGCAAACTACAATGAAAGCAAATTTATCCTCCATTCAGACAAAAATAATGCCAATTATTTTTGGATTGGCATTATTTGCCATCGCTTTTTTAGCTGTCAAGGGAATGGTATATGGCAATGTTACAAATGTTAAATTGCTAGTAGCAATGGTTGTTGCTATAGGTGTGGTATTACTGCTTGATAAAAATTATTGGATGCTATGTCCGATATTGGTGGTTGTTTCACTTAGAATACCTGGATTGCCTTTTTCTTCTGCGGAATTAGGGTGTCTTGCTCTAATAGGAATGTTTCTTTTACGTTCCTCAATGCATATGGATCGAGTGACTCCACTAAAAAAAGAAGTTATTTTTGCTGCCCCGTATTTTTTTTGGGTGTGTGTAGTTTGGTGCTTGAACCCTACGGGAATGCATATCTTTGGCTCAAATACAATTGGAGGTAGGTTCTATTTTAAAATAGTATTAGCATTTGCTACTCTTTGTGTTTTATCTCGAATTATAACATCAGAACGACAATGTAAAGTTATATTTTGGTCAATAATAATTGGAAATTTTATTAGTATTTTGTTTAGTTTGAGTTCTTTCGGTGTAGATGCACTTCAAGAGTCAATTGAAACGGATGCAAATACAAAGTATTATTTGGAAACTTTTGGGAATATTTTGTTGCTTTTACTTTGTCATTACAGAATAGGCGAATTTATAAAATTAAGTTGGAAATTTTTTGTTGCAGTAATTTTATTTCTCACTGTCGCATATGCTGGACGTAGAACAATGATGGGGCGTGTCCTTATAACGCCATTTATTCTAATGTTTTTCAAGGGTAAGGATAAAATTAAAACAATCGTAATTGCACTATTTGCATGTTTTATTCTTGGTTTTGTACTAGTTGGACAGGGTAGAGTATATGAGTTGCCATATTCTATGCAACGTGCGATGAGTTTTTTGCCTGCGAAATGGGATTCTAGATTTGATAACTACGGAACAAAAGATTTGTTTAGAGAGGAGTTGCATAAACGAGCAAAAGAAAGAATTAAAGAAAGTCCGTTGTTCGGCAGGAAAGGTTTTTCGATGGATTTAAGGGATACGCTATGGATTAATTCACGAGATGTAGCAGTAAACTATGAGGGACATGAATATGCAGGCAATTGGCACAATAAATTTTGGGGGATGGGTGCAGATTTTGGACTTCCAGCGTCTTTTGCTTGGTACTTTTTCTCTATTTCCACTGTTTTAATTTGTTGGAAACGACGCTATTGGACAAAATTTGGAACATTTCGAAATACGTTGTTTTTGTATTATTCTTTATTTATGGTTTATGATTTAATTTTTGCCTATGGTCATAGTGCAGTAACACCTTTTGGTCAATGGATTAATTTTGCAATGTTGTTAGCATTATTTAATAAGAATGATTAATTTTAAAAAGAGGATTTGTAATTCATGAAAGTTTTATGGTTTTCTCCAACACCATCATGTTATATGAAAAATGCAAGAGGTTATAATGGTGGTGGGTGGATTAGTTCACTGGAAAAGCAAATTAAGAGTAAAGATGGTATTAAATTAGCAATTGCTTTTTTTCATAATGATGAAGCATTTAAAATAGAAAAAGAAGGAGTAGTATATTATCCAATTAGGCGAAATAAATCTTTTGTTTCACGGTTGTTACGCTTTTCCTTTTTTAAAAGGGAAGATAAAAAAGATTTAGAACTATTGAAAAAAATAGTTGACGACTTCAATCCAGATTTGATTCATATCTGGGGAACCGAAAACTCTTTAGGATTAGTCGCTTCGTATAAACAAATACCAACAATATTTCATTTACAAGGTTTAATGTCTCCTTGTCTTAATGCTTGGTTACCTCCAAATTATTCTCTTTTTGATTATTTTATTTCTCAGGGGTTATCACCAATAAAGATTTTGTTTCGTATTCGTGCTTATTTGTTTAATAAGCATGCTGCAAAAAGGGAAATAGAGATACTAAAAAAGGCAAACGCAATAATGGGAAGAACGGAATGGGATAAGGCTTATTCATCTTTATATGCTCCGCAAGCTATGTATTTCCATTGTCAAGAAATACTACGTGATATTTTTTATAAAAAGGAAGAAAGAAAACTTGGGAAGAAACCTATAATTGTTTCAACATTATCTGGCCCCTTGTATAAAGGACATGATATGGTTTTAAAAACGGCTAAGGTTTTAAAAGAAATCGGTCTAACAGATTTTGAATGGAGAGTTTTTGGCGTTAATAATCTCCGTTTTGCAGAGAAAAAAACAAAAATAAAGACTCAAGACGTTAATGTTAAGGCATGTGGAGTTGTTTCTGCAGAATCACTGAAGCAAGAACTGTTACAAAGCACTGCTTATGTTCATACTTCTTACATTGACAACAGTCCTAATAGTGTTTGTGAAGCCTTGCTAGTTGGAGTTCCTGTTGTTGCTACAAATGTTGGAGGAGTTTCTTCAATCGTGAAAGATAAACATAATGGTTTCTTAGTGCCAGCTAATGATCCATTTGCAGCAGCTTCAAAAATACTAAAAATTATAAATAATGATTTTAATTTTGATTTTACAAATAACATAAAAAAAGTCAATGAAATAGCTGAAAATGTGCTTTCTATTTATAAATCATTAATTTCTATTTAATAAGGAAAGTTTATGTCTCAAAATAAAAAAGTACCACGAAAAATGTTTCTTTATCTCAATGTTTTATTCAAAATATTTTTCCGAATAAAACCTTGTGCATATTTCATCGCAGCAACTTCAAATAATAATTTAGGGGATAATGCTCAATTAATGTGCATAGAAAAATGGATTAAAGAAAACTATCCACCATTAAAAATTATACGCATACCAATATCTGTAATGGGATGTGACGTTGCCCTTGTTAGGGGATGGTTGAGAAACGCTTTAATATCGTGGATTTTGATTAATTGTATTAGAATTACACAAAGAAAAGGTGATGTTTTCTTTGGTAATAGTGGGTATCACTTTGTTGACCATAGTTCTTGTTGGTTAGCATTTTGTAGGATAGCAACATCATGTAGAAAAACACCTTTAGTAATATTTCCTGTTACTATTAACTTTTTTAATAAATGGGTAGGTATGAGAGCTTCAAAGGAGCTTAACTCTTGTGATAACGTTACAATTTTGTGCCGAGATAAAGTGTCGTACACTAACGCTAAAGAATTGTTTAATAGATGTCGTATTTTGTTGTTTCCCGATATTGTTACATCTATGATTGGTACATGTCAATTACCAAAGGTTCAAGAAAAGAAAGGCTTCTTTTTTTGTTTACGAAATGATGGAGAAGAGTTTTATTCTCAAAGCGATTTATTTTCTCTTTCTGAGCGTCTTAAATCCATCGATGAGGTGACTTTCGGTGATACACAACCATTGTATAATCAGGTATGCTCTGATGAAAATCGTGAAAAACTTATTGGTGAATTCATTGAATTTTTATCAAAATTTAAGGTGATAGTTACAGATAGATACCATGGTACAATTTTTTCTGTAATTTCGTCGACTCCTGTTGTTGTTGTATCTTCAATAGACCACAAATTAAGTAGTGGAGTTAAATGGTATCCAGAAACTTTTTCCAAAAGAGTTGTTTTTGCTGAAAATCTTTCAGATGCATATGAATTAGCCTTAACATTTTATAATCAAGGGATTTTAACTTCACCAGAATCGTATTTTAAGAATAATTATTATGATAAATTAAAGAATTTAATTGAAGAGAATTAAAATTAAGTATTTTTGGAGATTTTGTATGTCTTTATGTAGAACACTTAAAAATATAGTGAAAAGAATTTGTGATAGACGTCCTAAAATTGAAGCAAAAATTGTATCTTTAGCTAAAAATGAATTGCTAAAGGATAGGGTTATTCTTATTACAGGAGGTTCTTCTGGTATAGGATATAGTATAGCAAAAGCTTTTCTAAATTCAGGTTCTTTTGTTATAATTACAGGACGGAATCAACAAAAATTGCAACTTGCGTTAGAACAATTAGCTCGTGAAACAAATTCAAATAGAATTATTTGTCAAGTGTTTGATAATATTGATTATCCTAAATTTCAATCGGTCGTAGATCAAATAAATTCAGAGTTAGAAAAAAAAGGTGAAAAAAAAATTGATGGGTTTGTAAATAATGCCGGTATTAATTCTACAGAAGTATTCCCCAATTTTACATCGGAAAAATATGATGAGATAATGACTGTTGACTTAAAAAGTGTCATTTTTATGACACAAGCATTTGGTAAATATATGGTTGCAAATAAAATTAAAGGAAATATTTTAAATATCAATTCAGTGTCTTGTATCCGACCTAATAACACAATATATGGAATTGCAAAAAGAGGTGTATTAGGAATAACGTTAGGTGCAGCAAAATCACTTGCTCCTTTCGGAATTGTAGTAAACGGGATTGCTCCTGGTCCAGTTGCGACTGGTATGATGAATAAAAATATAAATGACGAGATAACATTGAATAGAGTTTTACTTGGTAGATATATTTTACCAGAAGAAATAGCAAATATGGCTGTCTTTTTAGTTTCAGAAATGGGTAACTCAATGATAGGAGAAACAATTTTTATGACGGCTGGAGCGGGTCGCTTGACATTAGACGATGTTTCATATGATTATAATTTAAATTAATTATTTTAGTGTTTGTTTTTTTAAGGAATATGTTATGAAGTATACAATACAGGAAAATGTTCAAATAGTTGTTGCTCTTTTAAAAAAATATTTTATACGGCATATTGTTATTAGTCCAGGAGGAACTAATATCCCTTTTGTTCAAGCTGTTCAAGATGATTCCTTTTTTAAATGTTATTCCGTTGTTGATGAAAGAAGTGCAATGTATTTTGCAATCGGTTTATATTTAGAAACTGGTGAAGTTGTTGCAACATCTTGCACAAGTGCACAAGCTACTAGAAATTATATACCAGGTTTAACAGAAGCTTTTTATAAACATGTGCCGATAGTTGCAATTACTACATCAAAACTAGAATGTTTTCTATATCAAGAATATATGCAAGCTCCAGAACAATGTTCTCTGCCTTGCGATTGTGTGAAAAAATCTTTTGATTTACCACCTGTAGTAGATGATAATACTCGTATGCTTTGCATTTCTAGAACACGAAATGCTTTACTTGAGCTTAATCATAATGTTCCTGGTCCAATACAGTTAAATCTTAGAATCGCAGATAACCAACAAGGAAAATATTTAGAAATTGATTTGCCTGAAATAGAAAAAGTAAATCGCTATATGTGTTGGGATAAATGGGATACAGAAAATCTTGATAAAGCAAAAATCCTTATAGTAATAGGAGAGCATAGGGTGTTTTCTCAGAAAGAGCAGGAATCACTAGAGGCTTTTTGTGAATGTTATAATGCTGTAGTTTATTCAAATCATTTATCAAATTTTTCAGGAAAGTATTCTATAAAAGGTAATTTATTGTTAGAATGTGGGTATATCTCTATTCTTGATCCTGATATAGTAATAACGATTGGTGGTCAAACAGGAGATTATCCTTTGTTTTTTGCTCTTAATTCTAGGAAGAATTTTAAACATTGGCGGGTTTCTGAAGGTGGAGAATACGTTGATACATATGGAAAGTTAAATAAAATTTTTGAATGTCCTACTGAATTTTTCTTTAATCGTTTAAAACAAAGTAAATCAATATGTAATCATACATATTATCAAGAATGGATTCATGCACAAAATAGACTAGATAAAACTATAGAATTACCATTTTCTAATTTATGGGTTGCACAAAATCTTAGTAAAAGAATACCCAAGAATAGTATTATGAATTTTGCAATTTTAAATAGTTTACGATGTTGGAATTATTTTGATTTACCTTCTAATGTTAAATGTTTTTCAAATGTTGCAGCATTTGGTATTGATGGTTGTAATTCAATGCTGTTTGGAGAAAGTGTTTTAACTAAAGAGTTGTGTTTTATAGTTACTGGTGATTTAGCATTTTTTTATGATATGAATGTATTAGGAATCCGTAATATAAATAACAATATTCGAATTTTGTTGATAAATAATAATGGTGGTGCAGAATTTAGGTATATGACACGGAATTGGATTGATAAGTTTGATGTAGATAATTTTGTTGCCGCTATGGGGCATAATGGAATCGCAAAGGGGTGGTCACAAGATTGTAATTTTGAATATTTGACAGCGAAAACAAAAGAGGAATTTATTGAAAATTCAAAAAAATTTGTTGGATATAATCCAAAACCTATTATATTTGAGGTGTTTACAGATTCAAATATTGAAGTTGAGGCTTTAAATCTTTTTTTGTCACATAATTCTTTGCATAAAAATACAGCGCATATAAAAAAAATAATAAAAAAAGTTATTGGTCAAAAAAAAATTGAATTAGTTAAAAAAATCATTAGATAGTTTTATCATTTTTTAGATTGTTTTTTGTAAATCTTAAGCTCTGCAGTTTGTTTCGTAATTTTAAATACGCAATTCAAGAGTTATGAATCACTTTGTATTAAGTGCACTGATTGTATTATATATATGCAAATGAGAGTACATTGTCTCAATAATTTGATATAATAAAATATTACTAAAATCACATAAAATAAGTTTTTTATTATTGGAAAAATATATCATTTTTATTCCAGTAATGATTTATAAATAAACTGTATTTTTAAATTATATTGGTTTCCTTTTTTAACTTATAAAATTCGTTTAAAATTTTATTTGTTATTATAAAGGCTTCTTTTATTTATTAGAATTAATGAGTAATCTATTTTGCTATTTTTTTAATATACATTTTAATTTGTATATAATATTTTCAGATCTAAATTTTTTGTACCATAATATGATAGAAACTATTACTATTGAGAAATTTGTAATTAAAGAAATTAAGAATCCGGTAATTGACTTAAATATATCTATAGAATTTAATAATGCACAAATAGATAGTAATAAAAGGATTAGCGATGTAATAGGAATTAATAACTGATATAAAAATATTGATAATTTTATTTTGAACATTTTTTTAACTATAATTATTCTTAAAGCGGAGGTTAGAACGTGAGAAAAAATCAAAATTATTCCTAAAGAAAGAAAATGGTTTATTTCTAGTTTTAATAATACAATTAATAAAATTAGTGAAAATAATATTATTAGGCATAATATTTTTTGGTATTTTTTTATTTTACCAGAAGCATGTATCAATATCATATATCCGTTTGTGGAGTATAGTATCAAGGATTTAAGTGTAAATATGAAAATAATTAGAGGTAGACCTTGAGGAGGCTTGTCTAACCATAAATCTATTACATCGGTACACCATATCCATAATGATGTTAGTACACCTCCGAGAACAGCAGAAGAAATAAAACATGATGAAATAGCTAAGGACTTAGAATGTTCAACGTTGTTAGAACCTAATCTAGTTGTTATTTCAGGAGAAATAGCTGAAGAAAATGCTTCTGCTATTGTGTTGATTTTAGTTGATAAATGGATACTAAGATTTAAGAGTGCATTGATTGATATTCCAACAAATGAGTTCATTATTATATTTATTAACGGATTGAACAATGTAGCTGCAACAATGCCAAACATGGAATAAAGTGTGTATGAGAACATTTCTTTAATTTTTTTTGTATTTACTAATTCTTTCAGAACTATTCGGCAATCTGTAAAAGAATAGATAGCAAGTAGCGACATTGTTATAGAAATTATGGACATTATACTTGCAGTTAGAATTGAGTGCATAATAAGTTTGTCGCCGGAGT
The DNA here is from genome assembly GCA_017481725.1 of Kiritimatiellia bacterium. GTDB lineage: Bacteria > Verrucomicrobiota > Kiritimatiellia > RFP12 > UBA3636 > RGIG990. The sequence continues at coordinate 68,782 of JAFUOX010000055.1, forward strand.
ATTTTAAAATAAACCAGGCTGCTAGTCCTAGAAGCAAAGATTGTATTACATATGAAATGTTTCTTACAAAAATTAGTTGTTTTGCTGTGTAAATGGCATGAAAAGGTATATTGAGAATAGAAAAAAACATTGCAATAATTGAAATCCTAAAAATAATTATTGAAGAAGATAAAAAATTATTAGGTATGTTTAGAGTGTTGTTGATTATGTATATGCCTATTGGATATAAAGTTAAGCATAAAATAAATGCCATAATTAAATGAATAAAAAAAGCACAATTAAACCATTCTCGTAATTCGTTTTTTTCGTTTGTATATGAATTCGTTTTTGCCTTTCCAATTGCATATGCAAAAAAACGAGTACAACTTGTAGTCATTAGACCATTAAAAATTCCAACAAAAGAAATTACTGAACCAACAACACAAAAAACACCATATTGTGTTTCTCCAAGAGCAGAAAGCACCCACCGTATTGTAAAAAAACCAATAATTATTGAAAGAAAATTTTGCACCCAAGTAGCAAATACATTTCCAGCTATACGTTTTGTAGACATTGTTTAAAAAGAAAATTAGCCTATTGGTTCGCGTGACTTAAAAAAATACGCGTGACTTAAAAATTTAATTTATTTTACTTTTTATCTCAGACATTAAAACATTTTATTTGTTCAATTGTCAAGGTTAAATTAATCATGAAATTTGCGAGGTGAAAAGACAAACTAAATGCAATGACTTATAAAACTGGGTGTTGAATTTGCTTTGGCCAGTAATCATAATAAATTAAAGCACAAAGGCTCACAAAATCACGAAAAGGAATTGAAGAAAGTGTCGAGTATCTAATAAACCAATTCGACCAACCTAACACTATTGTTTCTCTTTTCTGCGTTGCTCTTAGTTTGCCAACTAGGGCAAAGACACAGTATTAAATACAATATCTCAATTTTCTAATTCGAAGTAAAATTATATTAGTGAAAATGGTATAACAAACTAATTTCCACTAATAAAGGTGCCTACACCCATTTGGTTTTCAACTATTTTGTGAAGATTAGGGGATTGGCTAAATGTATGCATACATGCATGGTGAACTGTTAGCACTAAATCTTGCAATTTTTGGTCTTTTTCAAGCATATTTATTTTTAAACCCATTTCTATTGCTTGAACACTATCTATATGACGATCGTGAGCTTTTGTGTCTCGATGATTGTTTAATGCATTTACAATTTTTCTTGCTTCGGCTTCAGCGTTTTTGCTTTGGTAGAACATTCCTGAAATTAACCATTCTTTGACCAATGTTTGAGACAAATCTACTGCCTGTTGACAATTTACTAAAAAACCAGGGGGAATTTTTGCAAATATTGATTGCCAAAGCGGAGTTGATGCAGGGTTTTTAGCAATTTCCGAAGTAGCTTTTTTAAATTCATCGATAACTGCAAGCGCAGCCATTGACCCAAACTGGGGATCAATTGGACCAATACTAGATTGTTTACCCATAAAAATTTCTTTACTTGCACAAGCAATCATTGTTCCTCCAGACATAGCCAATTGCGGGATAAAACATCGTATGTCTCGATCAAATTTTTTACGTAAATAAGAAACAATAGCCTCGGTTGCCGATGTAACACCCCCAGGTGTATGCAAAATCAAATCAAGTCCTAGAGAGGTGTCCATGTTATTGACGGCTGCCATAAAACAATTTATATCACCATCATAAATCATTGACTGTATTGGAGAGTCTCCACGCTGTAACCATCCAGAATAGTATAAAATTATATTTCGTTTGGTGTATTTATGTAACTCTTTTGTATATTTACGGCGAACTAAATCAACAGGACCAGGTTGTTGCCCCACAATTTGTATCTCGTTTAAAACATCACCCCAATTAGGCATAATTCATACTCCTGAATTTGTGCTTTCTGATATTTCTATTTTATTAATAAATTTGAATTCACAAGGGAATGGACATATTTGAGTATTAGAATATGGTTGAAGTTTTTTATAGAACTCCAAAACTCTATCTTTTGTTATCCGTTTCGACTGTGAGGATTTTTTTTGTTGTTGAGATGTTTTTTTAGCACCCATGATAAACTCTCCATATGTTTATTAAGATAATATATCATAAATGCTCCAATTGTCAACACGGAAAAATTATAGTATGAAAAGGCAAACTAAACGCAACTTTCTTTTTAAGCTAGGTGTTGCATTTACTTTATCTAGTAACAGTGTAAAAAACACAGATGTTTTCCATAAAAAGGAAATGTCCAACAAATGACCAAAAATAATGAGAAAAGCAATGGAAACAATGTCTTATTATGATATAAATGAATGAAAATTGTATGTTTATTTATTAAAAATGCAGTTTGAAATGTCCAATTTATGTTCAATAATAAGGGGTTGTTAAGGTAATAATGAGATGTTATAGGGGGCAACCCATGGGCTTGTGTGATGGCTAGAAGTGCGAGGTGAGACGATAGACGATTGAACGACGTTAGACGTGAGACAACCACTGTAGACGATAGACACTGAGACGTTGAACGGACAATCAGACGATAGACGATTAGACTTCGCCTCGCGTTGACACGCGACACACAGTGTGTGCTTTTCTCGCGTTGACACGCATCCTTGGACATGAGACATGAGACGTGGGTCGTGAGACAAGGACAATAGACCCAAAGACAATTAGACATCGAAATGACATTAGACATTTAGACGTTAAGAACCAATTGTTTTAAGTCGCGTTGCTTATTGCTTTCGCCTAACACGACCTCCTACGTTAAAAACTACGGAGGTCAGGGAGACGCGGAGACACGGAGAATTGTGCAAGCAATAAATAATGATAGAAGTTATTAGGTTCAACGATTCTTGCTATTAGCACGATTTTGTCGGGGACGATAACACTAATTTGTTGTTTTAATCGATATACTCGATTTTTGTTTTGTCCTCCTAGTACGATGATGCCGTCTGTTACCATCTCTGCAAGAATTTCTTTTGTTCTAGTCGGTTCTAAATCAAGAAAATATGCAGGGAACTCCTTTGTGATTTCATATTCATACCCAAACATAAGTAGCCCAGCTGTAGTTGGCTCTTAGCGAGAATTTTGGTTTGGTTGATTCATTTTGTGGACCAAATTGGGGAAATAAGCAAAATGAATGGCGATTTTTTTCTTATTTGGACAAAATTTACCAAATAAGCTAAAGTGTTTTAGTTTAGTTTGCTGGTTTTTCGGAAAAATTGATGTATGCGAGTGCACTCTCGCACAGGAACAGGATTAACATGATTTTGCATGATTTGTGTTGTGACGCTTGCACGCACACCTCTAAGCCCACCACACAAGCATCCTGAGCATCCTGGCAAATCTTGAGCATCCTGTTGCTGCGCGAGAGCGCACTCGCGTGCTGGCGCACGTAAAGCGACTGAAAGTCGCTTCTCCATACCACCAATAACCCCTCCGTGTCTCTTTACCTCTTTTTTCTCCGTGTTTCGCCGAAGGCTATAGCGGGAGCGTATTTCATTCTAGTCGCGTTACTTATTGCTTACGCTTAACACGGACACACATAGTGTGATTTTTATGGAGATAAGGGAGAATTGTGCAAGCAATAACTCCAAAAACACCTAAAGGTGTATGAAGCACACTTGCGTGCATGAAGCGAAGCACAGCTTCATTTTGTGTGGCAAATACTCATCTGTGTAAATTTGTGCTTATAAAGGTGTTGTAGTAGATTTTCCTATTTTTTCAGATCTTAACAATTTAACTTTCTTGACACAAAAAATTATAAGGTTTATTATATATATAGTTAGTAAAGGTTTGTTCATAAGTTTTTTGCTTGGAGGCATGAGCTTTTATTGAGGAATAAATTCTTCACTAATAGTGTTATAACCTAAAGAACTAGGGATAGTTATTGCTAATTTGAAAGCAAATGGGGAATAATATTATGAAAAAAATATTCATAGGTTTATTGGTGGGAGCTATATTGGCAGAGTGTGCCTTTGCTAATAATGAACCAGTATTTTCAATGGTGGATTCTAAGCCATATGTTATGAAAATGTATGGTGTAAGGTCTGCTGGTGCTGTTTCAGATACAAAGATACAGGTTGTTATCGGTTGCTCACAAACAGGTGCTGCTTTTTCAAAGAAATCATATAGGATAATTTCTAAAGAAGATCCTAATTATGCATATAAGAAATTTGTTCAGCCTGTCGAAGTAAAGAAAATAGAAGATTGTGAGAGAGAATTTGCTGTTCCTGAGGGATTTACTGCACCAGGAGGTGCAAGTATTAGGTTCTTCTTGCGTTCGGTAGTTGAGCTAACCTTGCCAGAACCAATGGTTCCTGGAAAGACTTATACAGTAGTTGCTCAGGGTGAGGGTGGAACAATGGTGACAGCTGCACACACAGCTCACACCTTTGTATATACACCTGACAAAGGCTTTGTTTATCCAAAACTTGGTGAGGATGCTGGTGCAGCACAAATGCTTGGCTTACGCGGTATGCGTAGTGTGGGTAATGGAATTGTGCTACTTGAATTTGGTGCAGCATATTCCTCTCCTGGTGGAAATAAACTCTCTAATTATACCTTTACCTATAACGGGAAAAAGGTTGAACCAGAGGCATTGGGGCGCCGCACAAGACTTGATATTTATCAGCCTACAGGCTGGCCATTCAAGGGCTATGTAATGCATGACATTTTTGTTAAGCTACCAATTACCATCAAGGATGGCGATGTGCTTGATGTTTCAGTGGCTGAGGCTGTTTGCTCAGGTAATCGTACAGCACAGTTAAAGTATAAGCTCAATGATTTGTCTTCATTCTCTGATGCAATTCAAGTAAATCAGATTGGATATCTTCCAGAAAGAATCAAGGTTGCTTATTTGGGAAGATGGCTTGGCTCTTATCCTGAGGTTGTTAAAAAGGCAGCAGGTGAAGAATCTGATGAGGATGTGATTGATACATCACTAGAAGTAATTTATCCTGAGGTTCCAGATCGCTTGATTGACCCACCTGCAGTTGTTGAGGTAGAAGCAGAGCCAGTAGAGGAAGAAGAGGATAAACCTCTCCCACAAAATTCATTAGGATTTGATGAAGCACCAGAATTTATGATTTGCGATGCAAAATCAGGAAAGACTGTTTACACAGGAAAGGCAAAGTTCATTCTTCGTGGTGATGATATTGATTTGAGAATCAATCATGCAGGTAGCAATGTTTATGAGCTAGATTTTACTGAATTTAAAAAGCCTGGTAATTACTACATTTACATTGATGGAGTAGGTAGAAGCCTTGCTTTTGAAATCAATGAGAATGTATACAAAAAGCCATTTGATATCCAATCATATGGTGTATTCTCACAGCGCTGTGGACAGGAACTAACAGCCCCATATTCAGATTGGGAGCGCATTGCTTGCCATGTTAAGGGTGTTGTTCCAACAACAAACCCATTCACAAGACGCGATATGGGTAAGTTTGAATCAACAATCATTTATAGTCCTGTAAAACCACAACCTCCAGCAGCAACAGTTGCTATTAAGAATGATCCAGCATTGGTTGCATACATCAATTTTGATGAGCCAGTTGTTTCTGTTGAGAATGATTACTTAAAGCTTTATCCTAAAGGAGCTGGTGATTATATTGAAAACGGAGCTGTGGCAGGGTCTGGCTGTGTTTATGCAGCAGCTGAAGGTGAAAATAATGGCTTTGAAGGAACCTTGAAGTGGGAGGTAGAGAAGGGCCTTACAATGTCAATTTGGATGTGCCGTGATGATTCCGTTTCTGAGGGAAATCAATGGAACAACAATATAATTACCTTGGGTGGTCCAGATAGCCAATCCTTTAACCTACATGCTGGCTGGGGTATTGTTAGAATGGACGGAAAAATTGGCTTTGGTAGAATCCCTGACAAAAAGTGGCATCATTTTGTAATTTCCATTGAGCCACAGGCTGAGGGAGAAAAGAATACAACAGCTAAGATCTATTGGGACAGTGAGTTTAGGGGAGAGATGAAGGTTAATTATAGAGGTGACGACCGTTTCTACCTCACCACAATTTCTGGCAAGAATGTAAAGGGAACTTATTTTGATGAGTTCCGCGTTTATAATCGCCCTATTACAGCAGAAGAGGTTAATGCTCTTGCTGTAATTACACCAGATAAGCTACCAACTGTTATTCACACCTATGGTGGCCATCATGATGCAGGTGACTATAACCCACGTTCACATCTTGATGTGGCTCAGGCTCTTTTGATGGTATATGAGGTGGCTCCACAGAAATTTTATGACGGACAGCTAAATATACCAGAAAAGGCAAATGGTATTCCAGATATTGTTGATGAAGCTCTATGGGCAATTCGTGTATGGAATGGCTTGTACGATGAAAAGGATGGCTCAGTATATGAAGGAACAGAATCAAATGGCGATCCAAATTTCATTCAATCTGTTGAGTTAGACCCATTGGGAGATTATGCTTGGGCAAAATCAGCACGTGCAGCATTGAATTATGCAGCAGTTATGGCACGTACAGCTCGTATCCTAAAGACCTGTAAGATTAAAGAGCAGCCAACATATCTAACAAAAGAGCAGGCAGCTCTACAGCCAAAGCTTAGTGCAGATGCATATCTTGCACGTGCAAAGAAAGCATTTGAGTGGGGTAAGGCAAATTCTCCTACTGGTCTCAAGAAATCCTCTGATTATGCTCAGCAATATACAACCTGCTTGGCTTATGCTGCAGCAGAGCTTTACCACACAACCAAGGATAAGGCTTATCATGAGGTATTTAAGGCAAATGTACCTTGGGGCTTTCGCGAGAATGTTCAGCTTCAGGTTGATGGAATGTGGGATTTGTCATGGGCTGCATATAGCTATGCAATAATTCCTGATAAATATGCAGACCCAGTTTACAAGACTCAAGCTATTGCTTCAATCAAAAAGGAAGCAGATATGTATCTTGATGGCTCAAGCCGTATGCCATATAAATTCGTTCGTCACTCCTTTGCTCCAATCTCATGGGGTACAGGTGCATATCAAAATTGGTGCTTGCCTATTGTGGCAATGTGGCATTTAACAAAAGACGATATGTATTATGATTGGCTTGTTCGCACTTGCGACAATACACTAGGAGCAAATCCAATGTGTATCTCATGGATTGTTGGAATAGGAGAGCGTACAGTTCATGCTCCTCTACATAATAGCCGTTATAGCCCATTTGGTGTACCAGTTAAGGGTCAGCAGGTAGAAGGACCATATATGAATGCACATGGGTACAATGTTGCAGAAACAATGTACCCACGCCCATCAAAGACAAGTGCGATTATGTACCAGTTTGTTGATACTCACTTCTCAATCGCTATGGATGAGGGTGTTGTTAATAATCAGTCCAAGACAATGGCAATCTTTGGTTTGCTATTGCCAGACAAAAAATAATCGTTAATTCACTAGATCAACTGGTTTTGGTAGAGTGATATGTGAGGGTAATATGAAGTATGTAATTAGCTTAATTGTTTTGGCTATTTGTTTGTGCTCTTTAGAATGTTTTGCAGATGTAAATGCCCGTACAGTTGGTAATACTACATATTATAGCGGATATAATTCTAAAGGAGAGCGAGTTAGTGGCTCTAGTCGTAAGGTGGGAAATACTACGTATCATAATGTAACCGTAGATGGGAAACGCGTTAGCGGTAGCAGTCGAACCGTAGGAAATACCACCTACTATAATGGTCGTGACGATAAGGGCTCATATAGTGGCACAAGCCGCAAGGTTGGTGGCACAACCTATTATAATTTTAATAAAGGTAATAACCGCTCTTCAGGAACCTCTCGTAAGGTTGGAAACACAACTTATTACGATTTTAATAATTCAGAAGGAGAGCGTTCTAAAGGAAGTTCTCGCAAAGTTGGAGGAACGACTTATTATTCTTTTTAGGTTTGTTCTCTATAGATTATAAAAAAACAGTTAAAATATTCCAATTTAGTACTCTCAAGATATCCTATTTCATTGACAAAATAGAGGTATTTATGAGATTATATAACGAAATTTTTGTCGCATCCGTGGTGAAATGGCAGACACGCAAGCTTCAGGTGCTTGTCTCGAGTTCGGGGTGAAGGTTCAAGTCCTTTCGGATGCACCAAATTTAGGTAAAATAAATAACGAAGGTGCTTTAGCACAAAAAAGCTTAAAATCGCTAAAATTATATGTAAAGCATATAACAACAACGAGGATACAATGGATAATACATTCGAATTCGGTCTAACAGAATTGCAGCTTGAAATTAAAGCAACATGCCATGAAATTGGTGAGAAGTTTATCAAGCCAGTACGCGAGCACTATGATGAAACAGGTGATTTCCCACACGAAATCGTAAAGAAATTTGCAGAAGCAGACCTTTTCCGCATTTTTATTCCAGAGGAGTATGATGGAATGGGTGGCACAACAATGGACCTTGTTGTTGCAGTAGAAGAGCTTTGCAAATATGATGCTGGTATCGCTCTTTCTCTATTTGGTACAGGTCTAGGAACACTTCCTATTTTGCTATGTGCAAATGATGAGCAAAAGGCTAAGTACCTACCACGTATTGCAAATGGTACATTAGCAGCATTTGCTTTAACAGAGGCTAACGCTGGTTCAGATGCAGCTGGTGTTCGTTGCACAGCAACCAAGGATGGTGACTACTATGTACTAAATGGTACAAAGCAGTGGATCACAAATGGTGGTGAGGCTGAGATTTACACAGTATGTGCATTGACCGATCCAACTAAGGGCCCACGTGGAGCAAGCTTCTTTATTGTTGAGAAGGGCACACCTGGATTTACCTTTGGTAAGAAGGAAAACAAGATGGGTATCCGCGCTTCCTGCACACGCGAGCTAATCTTCCAGGATTGCCGTATTCCTAAAGAGAATCTAATTATGGGTGAGGGCCGTGGCTTCATCGTTGCTATGAAGACACTAGATGCATCTCGTCCAAGTGTTGCTGCTCAAGCTCTTGGTATTGCAGAGGGTGCTCTTGAGGAGGCAATTAAGTACTCTCGTGAGCGTAAGCAATTTGGCAAGCCAATTTGTGCAAATCAGGGTCTTCTCTTCATGATGTCTGATATGGCAATGAAGGTTGAGTCTGCACGTGCTCTGGTTTATCGCTGTGCTCAGTACATTGATAGCGGTGCTAAGGATGTAAGTAAGCTTTCTGCTATGGCAAAGTGCTATGCATCTGATGTGGCAATGTCTGTAACAACAGATGCTGTTCAGGTGCTAGGTGGCTATGGCTATATGAAGGAGTATCCAGTTGAAAAGATGATGCGTGATGCAAAAATCACTCAGATTTACGAGGGTACAAACCAGATTCAGCGCGATGTTATCGGTAAGGCGCTAATCAAGGAAGCTTCTCAGGGTTTATTCTAAGCAATAGCGTTTTATGATAGAACGAGAGGAGAAGTGCCTCTCGTTCTATTTGATTTTAATCACAAATAATCAGACTTAATTAAAATGAAAACATTTGAAGAGTTATTTGTAGAGCTCAAGGATAAGATTGAGCGTAATGATCCAAATTCAGGCACTGTAATTGAATTCAACAAGGGCGTTCATGCGATTGGTAAGAAAATCAATGAAGAGGCTGGAGAGGTTTGGATAGCAGCAGAGTATGAGGGAAAAGAGAAGACAGCAGAGGAGATTTCTCAGCTTCTTTATCATGCTCAGGTTATGATGCTAAAGTGTGGACTTTCTCTTGAGGATGTTTACAAATATCTTTAATTCATAAATTCTTTCAAGGTGCTGATAAAATGATTAAAATTGCTTTACCTAACAAGGGTGCACTTTCAGAGCAAGCAGTTGCTATAGTTAAAGAGGCAGGCTATAAATGCTCTCGTTATAGCAAGGAGCTATGCGTTACAGATGTTCAGAACGATGTAGAATTTTTCTTCTTGCGTCCACGTGACATTGCGGTGTATGTTTCTCGCGGTGTTATTGATGTTGGCATCACAGGGAGGGATTTAAATCTAGATGCTGAGCATCCTGCACTTGAGGTAATGGGACTAGGATTTGGTGGATCAACCTTCCGCTATGCTGTTCCAAATGATAGTGATTTAACACCAGATAAGCTTGAAGGTAAGCGCATCGCTTGCTCTTATGCAAATATTGTTAAGCGTGATCTTGAGGCTCGTGGAATCAATGCCCAGGTTGTACGCGTTGATGGTGCCGTAGAGGTTTCTATTCGCTTAGGCGTTGCTGATGCAGTGGCAGATGTGGTAGAGTCTGGTAGAACACTTAAGGATGCCGGCTTGAAGGTCACAGGTGATGCTGTTATGACTTCTGAGGCGATTGTTGTTGCACGCGATACAGCAACAGCTGAGCTAGAGCAGGTTGTTCGCTTCTTGAAGCGAATCAATGGCATTGTTCTTGCACGTGAATATGTAATGATTGAATACGATATTCTTAAGGACAAGCTTGAATCAGCTACAGTGCTCACACCAGGTATTGAAGCACCAACTGTTGCACCTTTGCAGGATCCAGCTTGGGTTGCTGTTAAGTCAATGATTAAGAAGAAGGGACTTAATAGCATTGTTGACCAACTTGCAGAGCTTGGAGCAAAGGGTATTGTGGTTATGGATATTAGAACCTGCCGCTTGTAAGCCTGTAGGTTAGCCGAAACAACACAATATTTTGAATGGGCAGTACACTTTTTGGGTGTGCTGCCTAATCTTTTATATACGGATGATGGGTGCTAGCTTTCACACACGCATGCTGGAAGAGTATGGAGAAGCGACTTTCAGTCGCTTTGCGTGCGCTAGCACGCTTCAAAAGTGCGAAGAGTGGGACGCGGAGCTGATGCACGTGGTGGATAAAAGTGCGAAGAAAAAGGGACGCAGAGACGCAGAGGACGCGGAGGACGCAGAGGCGTACGTGGTGGGTTCTGTGATAACACTACCGCTTGTTGTTGCCTTGGTTATTGCTTTATCTTTCGAAGCAATAAGGCAACTTCCAAGCGCTAGTGTGTACGACCACAAGAAGGCAGAGCCGCGGGGCTTATGCACATGGTGGCTAAAAGTGCGAAAAAGGGACGCTGCGACGCTGAGCTGATGCACGTGG
>JAFUOX010000056.1 GCA_017481725.1 Kiritimatiellia bacterium
AAAGAGAACGGAGACACGGAGGGATTGTTGGGTTTTTTTAATGATTGCTTTGGTGTTATTATTGCTTGCACAATTCTCCCTTGTCCTCCGTACTCCGTGTTAGGCGAAAGCAATAAGTACGAAGAATGGACGCTGCGACGCGAAGGATGGAGAAAGCCGTTTCACTTCAAGAGAGTTCTCTCGTCTAAATGTCTAAGGAAAGCTCAAGGAGGCAAAGGTTAGCACCTTGCCACCTCTCGCCCCAGCAACACCGGGCGGCAGAGCCACCCTCATTTTCACTGTCAAACTATCAAACTGACAAACTATCAAACTGACAAACTGACAAACTTTAAAACCATACAAGAACTGAGTTAGTTTGCGAGTTTGCGAGTATGCATCCCTTCGGCGTCCAGTGCATCGAAATATTTGAATGTACGCCGGGATGGGTGCTTATCCGTGTAAGAAACCATGCAAGATGGCATGCACAATACCGCATAGCCAAAGGGCGATGATTGGCGAAAAATCAAACATCAAAACTCTCAATTTTACAGGAAAAACTGAAAACCCTAACACAGAAATCCACTCATTTGTGATGGCAATAAAACCCAAATTTTTTGTAAAAATTGACACAAAAGATAATATGATAAATAAAAATATTAAATTCTTTATTATCAATAATATATCAACTATTGACATTAAAAAATATCTTATTATCACAAAAAACGAGTTGGCAATATTTTCGGGTACACCATTGAGCAATAATAGTCCACACAATGCCACAAAAATGACAACACAGCCTACAACTGTATTTATGGTTAATGAGCGAAATCTTGACAATGGATATGTGATGCAATCTAGTGCAGAAGTCACCTCATTACCAAGCTTGATTCGCAGCTTCAAAAAACAATTCAATAGTGCTATTTGTCCCCACAAAAGTAGCACACCAAAAATGCTACCAAGCAGCATTACACCAAAATTTTCACCTACTGCACCTGCTGGATAAAAATAAACAAATGGCTTAATTCCGAGCGACTTTATCAACACAGTATTGATTAAAAGCACCAATATAATTGCTATTGTTGTACCAGTTTTATATCCTATCAATCTTGATAAACCCATAACAAAGCCCACTGGCTTTTGAACAGCATTTCGCATAAGAAGTAGGTGCTTATTAAAGAAATATTGCTGTCCTGCTGAGGTAAAATTAACAAAATATACCCAAAGCATAAATACTAATACACCAACTAAACCAAGCCCACCAACAGCTTGGATTAAAAAATTATTCATATCTATAAATCCTTTTAAATTAATGTTTTATTTATTGGTAGGCTTTGATGCAAGGGCTGCTTTATCAGCCGACCTTACACGAGCCTCCTCAGGCATTTGATCTCGTGAATGACCTGATTTTTGAAGAACATCATCTAGTGTTTTAAAATGGCATTTTGCTGTTTCAAGAAATACATTTATTCCATGCTTTTCTGCCAAGCTAGCAGCATCCTCTTGAACAAGAGGTGATGCACCCTTGTGGAATTGATTTTCGTATTTTTCTTCTAGCTGCTTAAGGCTCGTTAGAAAAGCCTCACGAGCCAAAATTGATGCTGCAGCAACAGCAACATCTGCCTCTGCCTTATGACGCTGTCTGAGCTCAATAGACTTTCCTTTTTGCATCAATGCACGTTTAATAACATCCTCTGACTTGCCAAATTGGTCTGCAATCGCCACCTTGCAGGAAGGAATATTTGTTATTAAATTTTCGATTGCACGAGCATGACCCCAAGCAAGTATTGTGTTTATGCTCTTATATTTAGCATATAGCCTATTGTAGGCAGCATTCCCAATGCGCACAACAGCATAGCGCGTTGGGCCCAAAATTTTCTTAATTTTCTCTGCAATAACAATCGCTTGTTTATCGCTAGTTATTGCCTTACTATCCTTTACACCAATATCACGCAAGCGCTTGTATAAATCTTCGTTTGTATAAGCAGCTGCAACAACAAGTGGTCCAAAGAAATCGCCTTTCCCACTTTCATCAATACCTATGTGTGGCGAAAGCTGCTCATGTGAAACCTGCTCTGGGATAAGCTCATCCTCATAGCCAACTACTATCTGCTTGAGGATTGATGGCTCCATAATATTGATTACAAATTCCTCGGCACCAGAGCCTTGTATAAGACATTTACCTGATGTATAAAGATTTATATTACAGTTCCATAGTTGACTAGAAACTGCTATTTTTGTGTAAGGCACCTCACGTGGGACATAGTTGCCTGTAGAAAGAATGCTATATAATTCATTCTGCTGCTGTGCAGTCAATTTAAAAGTGAATGAGGTTTTCTTTTTAATATCCATAAATTAACTTTATAATGATTCTACAAAGCCAACAACAAGCTTAGCCATAGATTCTGCATTCTGGTTTGCACACTCTATTACTTCATCACCAGAAAGCGTTGTATTAGGCGAAATTCCGGCAGCCATATTGCTTACAAAGCTTACTGCGGCAACCTTCATCCCAATAGAGCTTGCATACATTGCCTCAGGGACAGTTGACATACCAACCAAATCTGCACCTAAAATGCCATAAGCACGAATCTCTGCAGGGGTCTCAAATGCTGGACCACTAGAGAAAGCATATACGCCATCAGTTAGAATTGTGCCTCCCTCAAGTGCAACTGTCTTTAGCTTCTGAATAAGCTCTTGATTGTAAACTGCAGATTGATCTGGGAAACGAGGGCCAAAATGTGGATTATGTGCCCCTCGAAGTGGTGAAATATCTGTTAAGCGCAAATGATCGCGAATGGCCACCATATCTCCAGGACGGAGGCTCTGGCGGATTCCTCCAGCTGCATTTGTAATAAGCATTGTGCTAACACCAAGACGGCGAGCAAGCTCAACTGGCATTACAACTGCCTCCCATTCTGCACCCTCATACCAGTGGCGTCTGCCACAAAATGCAAGTGCTTCACGTCCCGTCTTTGTTCTTACAAGCAAAAGCCTGCCACTATGGCCAATGACTGTTGCACCACCGAAATTTGGAATATCTGAATAGGAGATTTCTGCAAGAACCTCTAATTGATTAACTGCTGTGTTCCAGCCAGAACCTAATACCATTGCACATATTGGAGAAGCCTTTTTAAAAGCCTCTGGAATTGCTGCAAATGCTGAATCAAATAATTTTATGTCCATAGTTTAAAGGATGTGTCCCATTTTAGTTTTCTTTACATCAAGATAGTATTGGTTAAACTCATTTGGCTCAAATTGAATTGGCACGCGCTCAGCGATTGTTATGCCATAGCCCTCAAGTCCCTTAATCTTCTTTGGATTATTGGTTAACAAGCGAATGCTTGTCAAACCAAGCTTGCGCAAAATCTGTGCACCAATACCATAATCACGTAAATCTGGAGCAAAGCCTAGCTTTACATTAGCCTCAACTGTATCTAGCCCTGCCTCCTGCAGCTTATATGCATGAAGCTTATTTGCTAGACCAATACCACGACCCTCTTGGCGCATATAAAGCACAACTCCGCAGCCCTCCTCGGCAATGCGTTGCATTGCTGCATGGAGCTGCTGCCCGCAATCACAACGGCAGGAGCCTAAAACATCACCTGTAAAGCACTCGCTATGTACACGCACTAGAGGTGGCTTATCTGATGCACCCAAATCTCCCTGATAAAGTGCCAGATGCTCTGCTCCATCGATCAATGACTTATACATGCGAAGCTTGAAATGACCAAAGTGTGTTGGCATATCAACCTCTTCAATAAATTCAACGAAAGACTCTTGCTGCAAGCGATATGCAATGATATCTGCAACAGAGCAAAGCTTCAAATTGTGCTTCTCTGAAAATTGCTCAATATCGGTTAGACGAGCCATATTTCCGTCATCCTTCATTATCTCACAGCAAAGGCCTATTGGATAAAGTCCAGCAAGCTTCATCAAATCAACAGTTGCTTCTGTGTGACCTGCACGATAAAGTACCCCTCCCTCACGAGCTCTTAATGGGAACATGTGTCCAGGACGGCGAAAATCCTCTGGCTTTGCATCTGGTGAGCAAGCCTTAATAGCTGTATCTGAACGCTCCTTTGCAGAGATACCGGTTGTTGTATCCACATGATCAATCGAAACAGTAAAGGCTGTGCCATGGTTATCTGTATTTGTGACAACCATTTGCTCTAGGCCAAGCTTCTTTGTAATCTCGCCTGTCATAGGCATACAAATTAAGCCCTTTGCATAGGAAGCCATAAAATTAACATTTTCCAGAGTAGCAAATTCGCCGGCACAAATTACATCACCCTCATTCTCGCGATCCTCATCGTCCACAACGCATACGCATTTACCAGCACGCAAATCTGCTAATACTTCTTCGATAGAGTTAAACTTTTTCATATTTTAAACTACATTACCTTTACTTTAGGTAGGTCTTGAATATCAATTGCACCAACAAGATAGCCAGCATCATCAACAACAGGTAAATCATCAATATTGCGCTGCTCCAAAATGCGGAGCACATCTACTGCAAGCATTTCTGGCTTTACACAGGTTGGGTTCTTGGTCATAACCTCAGAAACCTGAGAATTCAAAATATCACAATTCCCTGCTGCTACGTTTCTACGGAAATCTCCATCAGTATAAATACCAACAAGCTTATCTGATTCATCAACAACATAGGCAGCACCACCGCGAGCCTTTGTCATAGCAACAACCACCTCTTTAACTGTAGCTGAGCTTACTACTTTTGCAACCTTTTCATCCTTGCGCATAATATCCTTTACACGAAGGAGTAATGCACGACCTATTGCACCGCCAGGATGAAGCTTGGCGTACTCCTCTTTTCTAAAGCCACGTGCATCAAGCAAAGCCATGGCTAAAGCATCGCCAAGAGCAAGGGTTGCTGTTGTACTTGCAGTAGGAGCCATACCAAAAGGGCAAGCCTCCTTAGGAACCTTAGCAAGCAGCACCTCCTGGCTAAGCTTTGCAAGTCCACTTTCTGCATATCCAGTAATAGCTATAACTGGCACACCAAGCCTACGGACTGCTGGAATCAAATTCTTTATTTCCTCAGATTCACCAGAATAGCTCAAAGCAAAAAGAACATCATTTTGTGCAAGAATGCCCAAATCTCCATGAATTGCTTGTGATGGATTAAGCACAACACTTGTGGAGCCAGTGCTTGCAAGTGTAGCTGACATTTTTTCAGCTATGTGTAGGTTTTTACCAACTCCAGTAACAACAAGCTTTCCTCCCTTAGATAGGGCGGTTAAGCACATATCCATTGCCTTAAGAAAATGCTCATCTATTGAGTCTCTTACGGCTACTAATCCATCAATTTCTATATCAAAAACACGACGTGCTAATTCTATACTACCCATGCTTAACCTCAAAATTAAAAGCCCAAACTAAGAGTTTGTGGCAGCGTGCGAACCACACGCCACCTACAACTAATTAAAAAATTATTAGTGCTTAAATGAGCGCTGGCCAGTAAATACCATTGCAACACCAGCATCATTACAGCAATCAATTACATCCCAATCGCGAATTGCACCACCAGGCTGAACGATAGAAGTAATGCCTTCACGGATACCAACCTCTGCTCCATCACGGAATGGGAAGAATGCATCAGAAACCATTGCACAGCCTGGCAAACCACCCTTGCGTGCAGCAGTTTCCTCATCAATCTCTGCCTTATACTTCAAGCCCTCATCACCAAAACGAAGCTGCAAATCATTGTATGGAACCTGATACTTATCAAAGCAAATTAGGTCTGCAAGCTTGCGGTATGCCTTATCGCGTGCAATTTCTGCAACACCAACGCGATCCTGCTCACCTGTTCCAATACCAACTGTCACGCCATCCTTTACATAAAGAACGGAGTTACTTGTCACACCAGCCTCTACAAGCCAGCCAAATACAAGATCATCATATTCCTTGGCTGTTGGCATACGCTTAATGCGGTGGACTGTGCCATCCTTGCGCTTGCACTCTGCTGGTAGGAACTGATCTGCCTTGCGTGCAAGTGGTGTGAATGACCACTGTGCCACAAGCCCGCCATCAATCAATGACTTAAAATCAACAAATGGCTTTGCAACAAAATCTGTTAGGCGGCTCATATTCTTAATGCGCATAACACGAAGATTCTTCTTCTCAGCAAAAATATCCATTACACCAGGAGCAAACTCTGGAGCAACAACAACCTCCATATAATTTTCTGCAATAAGCTTTGCTGTCTCAATATCAACCTCACGGTTAAGAGCAACGCAGCCACCAAATGCAGCAACTCGGTCAGCACGATATGCCTTTGAGAAAGAGTCAACAAGAGAATCTGCCTTTGCAACACCGCATGGATTATTATGCTTAACAATTACAGAGCAAGGTGTATCTGTCAAATAGCGCAGAATATTAAGAGCATTATCAGCATCAGTTAGGTTTGTCTTACCTGGATGCTTACCAGACTGAAGGAGCTCTGGCTCTGAAGCAAGGATATTTCCTGCTTGAATGCTCTCTACATCACCAAGAACAAGATTGCCATTAACTAGCTTATATACAGCAGCCTCTTGGCCTGGATTTTCACCATATCTTAAGCCCTTATTTTCACCATCGATTACCCAAGAAACCTTCTCGTAGGATAGTGTTTGGCGTTTATCTCCATCAATGAAAGAAATTTCCATCTGAGGAGTAAAATGATCATCCATAATTGTTTTATATGCGGCTTTAAGATCCATAATTAACCTTTGACTGAACTTATTATTTTTTATGATATTTTTGGGCACAATAAGTGCAAAACGATAATATGCTTAAATTTTACCATTTTAAAAATACAAAGTCAAAACAACAATCTAAAAAACAGGCAATAAGAAATCCATCTTTCATAAATAGCGAAATTTGAGAAAATAAAACATTTTGAAGTTTTTTTGAATTTATACTTGACAAACTGAACTAATGTATGTAATAATGAATGCATATTCAAGAAAAATAATAGAGATTCTACGAAACAATCCTATCAATAAAGGAGGTTATTATGAAAAAAACAACATTACTAACAGCATTATGTGCTATCGCAATTATTGCAACCCCTATGGCGGCACAAGCAAAATCTCACCATTATCATCATGACACAGCAGCTGCAGCTGTTGGAGGTATGGTGTTTGGCACAATTGTAGGAGCAGCATTAAGCTCTAGCTCTTGTGGAACAACAGTTTATTATGATCCACTACCACCACCTCCTCCACCACCTCACGTGATAGTTACTACACCTCCTTGTCACCGTCCACACCATGTAATTAGACATAGACATCATGTAAGAAACCATCACCTAGCACCAAAGCACCACACAAAACACCATAATAGGCATAATAAACACAATAACAAAAAGCACCATGGTCACAAAGGGAATAGAGGCAGAGGCAAATAACTGGTCTCTGAAAATAAATATCCTATGAGATAGGTAATTGTGCATACTAATGCACGTGACGCCGATGGGACGCAGAGACGCTGAGGCCGCAGAGGTCGCAGAGACGTGACGCCGTAAAATACACTAGCGGAATGAGCTTTGCCTTGACTATTGCTACTCTTTCGAAGCAATTGGCAAATCTCATCCTCTAGTGTCCTCGCTCAGAAGACTATTAAGATGCGGAGGCAACGCATTATAATAAATGAAGAATGAAAAATGAAGAATGAAAAATGAAGAATGAAAAATGAAGAATTCAGGTAGAGTTGAGTGGTTTTTTCTCCATTCTCGCGTCTAATCTCGTCCGCTGCGTCCCTTCGGCGTCACGTGCATCTGCTCCGCACCCTGCGTCCAACCTTCGCACTTCAAGTTACCACACAAGTCTCTGCGGCTCTGCGGCTCTGCGAGAAATAACAATATCCGTATGAATATGGCATATTCGGTGTCTTTTATATTTGACCCATTACGCAGATTACCTACTAGTCATATGGATGCTTTTACATCAAATCAATAAAATATAAACTTTGAGAAACAAAAACTCATGGCATCCTACAAAGATACCATGAGCTCAATAAATTTGCTTCAGGTGCTTTTGATACTTTTACTTAACTAAGATAAGCAAAACATCTGGGCTACGCTTTGAGACATAACCTACATAAAGTCCATCCTCACGAACAGAAATAAATATCTGACTAATATCTGGATTAGACTCAGGGCGTACAACGAAATCATCAAGCTTTGGTGCAGCACCAGAGTTAAATGTAGTTGCACTCCAATCAAGTATCTTCTGAGAAGAACCTCGAATAGGAGAAATTCGTGGATCTGTATCGACATCAATATAGATAGGTGCAGTTAATTTTAGCACTGAGTCTTGTGACAGTTCGACACATCCAACTCGTTCCATTGATTCTCCTACCTCTACACGTAGAGCAGAACCACTCTCTAGTGTTACATTACCATCAAGCAATAGAGTTCCACCCTTGTTCCACTCGCCACCAAAGAGAGCACCACCACTCTTAATGGTTGTGCCTTCCTCTGAAGAAATATCACCTGTACCACCAAGACCTGAGCCAGATTGTACTGTGACAGAACGAGCTCCCAAATTAGAGTTTACAAGTAGGTTTCCATTCTCTGATACACTAATCTTACCAGTAAAGTCTGTGTTATCTGCTTCAAGAGCAAGGTAGCCACCAAAATTGCGACCAGAGAATGTCCATGTTCTATCTCGATGACCAAGCTTTAGAGAGCCACGAAGACGTGCAGCAACAACATGATTTGTGCTTTCAAAGTAGGTTGCTGTATCCCAATTTTGTCCAAGTTCATAGCGAATTGGATTTTGGAAGATTATAGTTCCATCTGCAAACTCAGAGCGGTTACCAAACATAAAGCGTGATGGATATGCGTAGAAATTATCGTATGTTTTCTCATCAACATCAACAGCACCAGTATTTTGCAATTTAATTGACACATTATCACTTGTTGTGTTAGTAACATTAAACGATGAATCATTATTCCAGCATACTGTGCGTTCTCCACCAAAGCCAGTGAAGCCCCAGCGGATAGAAGTTATTGTTTGTAGTATGCGTGGTTCTACCGAACCATCTAGCATTGGGGTATAATCGCCACTTAAACCAAATGTAGCGTAACCACTTTGTGTATCAGCATAAAACTCACCACTTGGAGGAAGTCCAGCAGATGTTTGAGGATAGAAGCAACCTCCACGTAAACGAATACGATGCTTGCAATTATTACCATCCCAGCTTGTAGTATCAGTAATCATCAAGGTACCTGCTCCTACCTTATCAAGAATAGCCTCGGGATTCGAATGGTTCTTTATAACAATAAGATTTTTTACAAGCATATCTGCGGCCAAATAGCTGTCCGGTGTAGAGCGTGGACCCCATTTAAGTGTTGCAACAGGGAAAATAAATGGAGCTCCAGTATAATTAACACGAGTACTCTTCCAATCTCCACTAGTATTCTCTAAAATCGTACAACGAGGGAAAACCATTGGAGCTCCTGTGTTGTTTCTTAAATATGTTAAGCTTCCCCATCCTCCTCCAAAGTAAATACTATTGAGATTAGTCATAGCGTGTGGGTTATCTAAATAAAGGGTAAAACTGTCATCTAAACGGAGTGTACCCATAAAATCAGGAGAAGGACCACCAAAATGAACCTCTCCTCCTTCTCCATTTACGCGTAATGTTGTATTTGAAACACCCTCTGGCAGCATTAGCTCACCCATAAGATCTAATCTTCCACCTTTACTTGTAACTAATACGCTCTGTTTATCAGTACGATTAAAGAGAATTGGGTTCCACACAACGTTTGTACCTTTACTTGCCTGAACAATAGGATTCTCAGCATTAAAGGTCAAAACACCAGTGCCACTCAAATTATATCCGCAACTGTGGTAGCCATTTAGATATGCTACATCAACAGTTGCACCTGCATTAGGAGTAAAGTACAATGAAGGCATTTCTTTATCTTCATTAATTACTGGGCTTAATCCTGCTGGAGTTGTAAAGTATAGTTTTTTATCTACATTTGGCAACCCACCCTCAAATATATAAGCATTTGATTCAGAAACATTCTCGGACAAGCCAGACCAAACATTATCACCCTCAGTATAAGTTAAATCAACCTGTGCATCAATTGTTGTGCTATAACCAGCATCATTATATGCGATTACGCGATAGTATAATGTTTGTGCAACAGGAAGGTCTCCAAGAACAAAATCTGTGACATTTGTAGGCATAGATGTCAAATTTACGTTAAATGTCTTTGATATGTTTGGATTCATAAAATTACCAGAATCCGACACTTGGATAGTGATTTTATCTACTTTTTCTGCATTACCACCTGCACGAATAAATGAAAGAGAAACAATAGGAGCAATGTGATCCCCAGAAAGCTCTAATGTATAAGTAGGTCCTGTTGAATATGTTGTTTCATATATAAAACTTGAATATCCTTCCTTCTGGGCATCATTAATAGCTGCAACACGTGCGTAGTATGTAGCTTCAGGAGTAAGACCACTAAATACAACAATCTCAGAACCGAAGGAATTCAAAGCAAGACGCTTTGTTTGAACGATATTGTTAAAATCTGGGTCACTAGCGAGTTGGACATCTGCAGTTACATAAGTAGCACCACTTCCTATTGATACACATGTTGCCTCAAAAGAAAGTGTTGAATGAGTTATTTTATCAATGGCAATATTAAATGCTGGCAAATCATCAAATATAAATGTGTTAGACCAATTCACTGCGAGAGCAGATTCTCCTACTGTAACATCAAGACAGAATGCTACATATTTTGACTCTCCAGCACCAATTATACGATATTCTCTAGTGGCAGTATCGCCAGCAGATATTGAAGTAAGTGTTGAGGATGCACTCCAGTTTGATGGATTTATCTTACCATCGTCATCACCATAATAGGCAATGAATGTTGCATCTGATGGAACTCCCGCAAAGGAAGCGTTAACAACAAGGTCATCTCCATCCTGAAAAACTGAATTGACAGTGAAATAATCATCCTCAGAAAGAACATATCGCAAATGTGTTCCACCTTCATCAGTTAGAGGAATCCAACCTTCAGTCATTGACTTAAAGTTTGATTGATTAGTATCTCCAATACCATTATACGCAATACCATATTTAGCACCATTTGCAACACCTGCGCCACCTGTACCATTACCAACTCTGATCTCAATATCATACCATCCAGCATTTCTTGAAGTAAATGTACCAGAGATAATTGTATTATAGGAACCATTATCAATTAAAACTTCATCATCTATTTTGATATAAGTGTTATCATCAATAGACTTCATAAATATATATGTGGTATCAGCTTCAAAATAAATTTTACTGTTTTCTGTAAAATTAAATGCACGATTTAAGAGTTGAAAAAAAATAAAGGGTTTTTATAGAATTAAGACCGTTGTAAACGTAAAAAAAAATAAGTCCCAAATGACAAATTTAGACAAACAAGATTGTGGTTCCTTTACAA
>JAFUOX010000057.1 GCA_017481725.1 Kiritimatiellia bacterium
AAAACACTAGCGGAATGAGCTTTGCCTTGGCTATTGCTTTATCTTTCGAAGCAATTGGGCAAACCTCATCCACTAGTGTCCTCGCCCAGAAGACTATTAAGATGCGGAAGCAACGCATTATAATAAATGAAGAATGAAAAATGAAAAATGAAGAATTTAGGTAGAGTTAATTGGTTTTTTCTCCATCCTCGCGTCTAATCGTCTTTTGGTCTCACGTCTCACGTCCAACCTCGCGTCTAGCCGCCACACAATCCTCTGCGTCTCTGCGTCTCTGCGGGAAATAAAATCCAACAACACAACAACATCAGTAACCATCCGTGCATATTTGTGCTCATCTGTGTTCGCGCCGCAGGCAGGAGCATTAGCGACAAATCCGTGCTCGCGCCGCAGGCACAAGCACGCCTGTGCTTTCATCCGTGTACGGCTAGCGCTCTAGTTTTTCGTCCTGCCAGCCGACAAGATTGCCCTTAACTGAGTCAAAATTTACGCCAATAATGTAGATGTCGCGCTTGTCCAAGAGATACTTTTTAAAGTATTCCTTTTCTTTAATTTGAGATAATGCGGTTGGGTTATTATCGAGCTTAAACTCAAAGATGTAGATTGCCTTCGATGTTTGAACGACAGCGTCAATGCGTCCATCATTGGTTTCGGACTCTGCCTCAATATATACGCCAAGCAAACGAAATACAGAGAAGAAAATCCCTTGAAATGTTGCTTCCTGCTTCTTATGGACATCATACGGTATCCCAGCAAAAAATGACTCCATCGCCTTACGGAGCCTCTTTAAATCATTCTTTACCAAGCTTGTAGCAAATTCAGACACAAACCGCACACCGTCAGTTTGCGTTTTCCCTGCATAGCTATTTAGAATATAGGCACTAAATGCAGATGTAACCTCTGTATTTGGGAAATCAAGATAATACCATGTTTCTCCAAAGCGTTCCTCAGTGCCTTTGATAGTTACATAGCCTGTCTGGAGAAGCAATGTCAATGGATCAATATTATCAATTTCAAAAGCATTAAATGTAATCTGTGGAACTGGCTCTTTTAATGACGACTCAAAATCAAAATTCTTTTGCTTTGCCAATTCCATCAAGAAGGATGGTGTACCAGTTGAAAACCAATAGTTATTGAATTTTCCACCACTCTCAAAGAACTTAGCTAGCGACACTGGATTATAAACAGTCTTCGCATTTTCTTCAAAGCGAAACCCATTGTACCACTCTTTTATCTTTGCCTTAAAAGCATCTATATCCTGACCATTAGAAATGGCAGAAATCTTATCTGCAAAGTTTGCCTCTAGCTCTTCCTGTGTATAGCCAAACATAGTGGCGTAACGAGCATCCATCGTAATGTCTGTCAAATTATTCAAATCTGAAAAAAGCGACACATGACAGAATTTACTTACTCCTGTAACAAACACAAAACGTAATCTTTCTTCAAAAGCTTTAATAACAGAATAAAAAGCTTTTAAATCCGACAGTATCTGTTCTACTTCTGGAGAACTGATATTATTCAGAATTGGCTTATCATATTCATCCAACAAAATCACAACAGAGGTTGATAAAGATAATGCTCGTATCAACTGTCGGAACATCTTTTCTGGTGACTCTATTTTTATGTTAATGTGATGATCCTCAGCACACTCTCGGACTAACCCACAAAGACTGCTATTAAACTCATCCCTCGAGCTAAAATTCAATCCATTTAAGTCCAAATGAATAACTGGATAAGGTTTCCAATCATAAGGTTTATCATAAATGGCGAGCCCTTTGAATAGTTCTTTCTTTCCTTCAAAGACTGCTTTCAGAGTAGATACAGTAAGTGATTTACCAAAGCGACGAGGACGAGAAAGAAAATACATTTCCTTGGCAGGTTTAATCAACTGCCAGATGTACTCTGTCTTATCAACATACAAGAAATTTCCTTGTATCAAATCTTCAAAATTATATACGCTACTGGTAATATCTTTCATTGCCCTTACTCCTAATTGCGTAATATACAATATATTAGCCCTTTTTTCAATGAAAAACAAAATCACTCGAGCGTGCCTGCAATCGCCAGCACACCACCTCAAGGATATTCAGACATTTAGATGCGTGAAACGTTAGGAAGAAGGGACGCTGGCACTAACTAAAAGTGCGAAGAAGGGACGCGGTGACTATAGCATCAGCGTTTTAATCGCTTTACTCAGTTTATAAACTAATTGATGATTATTACTAGCGAAAATACGCCCCAATTGACAATTGCTTCAGGTGTTGAGCTTGTCCACACGCCTACCGGATTACCCTTTGAAGGTAAAACAAATGTCTCTGGATTTGCTGCAGCAAATTTCTCCCATTGCACACTCGACAAATGATTTGTAATTGTCATAGAACGATCTGGATATCTATCGCAATATAAAAATAGTTTATCTGTGGTGCCAAATTCAGGACAACTCTGCCACCAAATATTGCCAGCAACCATAGCATCCCATTGTGCACTATTTGAACCTGCTCCTCCAACCATAACTCCACCACCAATATACTTAAGAGTTTTTGGAAAAACAATATTTGTGACAGAATGACAGCTTGAAAATACATTATTGCCAATATTTGTGCATCCATTCTCAAAATATATATCATTTAGGCTCTTACAACATTCAAAGACATTATTGCCTAATAATTTTACATTTGATGGGATAATTACCGGCCCAGCCATTTGAGGGCAACTAGAAAAAGCATAATTTCCTATTGTTTCAACAGTTTTAGGTATTTCTGGAAATTTTTTAATTGATGTAGCATAAAAAACATATTCTGGCAAGCTGGTAATTGTAGAATCCTTATGAAGTGTAACATTTTTTAATCCAGAGCAATATGCAAAGCATCTATTACCAATTGATTTCAAAGATGCTGGGAAATGAACTTCTCCTTCTATTTTTGAAGTATTGAATGCAGATGCACCAACTGTTTCAAGCTGAGACCCCTCTTCAAATTTAATAGAGATTTTTCCTGCACCATTAAAAGCTGAACCACCAATAGATTTGCAGGTCGCAGGAACAATCAATTCACCAAAAGCATTTTTACTATTGAAAGCGGCATCTCCAATAGCTGTAATATTTCTAGGAATTGTTGACAAATCAACATAAGCAGCAGTTGAACCAAGCAGTTGATTTGGTATTTTTGTCAATCTTGAATTTGGAGGGAAAACAAAATTTGTAACACCACCATAAACACATAAATTTATTCCAATGGTTTCAATTGAAGGAGCTAAAACAACAGTACCAACAAAATTACCCTGCTTGCCTGGGTAGCTAGCCAAAAGACTTCCACCAAGCTCAACAACTGTTGCACCTGTATCCTCATATATTGTGCTAAAATCAATATCTGTCTTCCCTTCTGCAACATAAGAAGAAACCGATGTGATCTTTAATGCATCCATTGAACCAGCCGTATTAAACACCCATCCCTTATAAGACAAAGTATTGGCAGATTGATCAAGCACCCACTTATTGAAGGAGTTGTCTATTCCATCAGCTGAATAAACACTAACAGACAAAGCTGCAACTAAACCTAATAAAAGTTTTTTCATACTTATTTTCCTAAAATATGCTATCAAACATTGAACATGGCAATATGTTACCACTTTAAATTATAGTATGTCAACAACACTGTTCACAACACTATTTCTTTTTACAACTGAAACCTCTATTATTTTCTGCTGAAAATATGTGGTTTTTTTGCCTAATTACCCCTACTCATTTAATTATGCAAAGTTCCAACGCAATGTGTCAAATATAAAAGACACCGAACCGGCCATTAATTTTCAATTTTTTTTGGATTTTGTTGAGAAATAATTTTGCCTTTTCTTATCCTTTCT
>JAFUOX010000058.1 GCA_017481725.1 Kiritimatiellia bacterium
ATGAAAATTAATGACTTTGTGAACGATTATCCTAGACGAAAATTCGGAGGAAAATCTGCTAGACAAATGCTTAAAGAAGTATATGGAATTTACATTCCCCCTGCATCTACTGAAGATTGTTAACAGAGGAATAAAAAATCGTGCATTTAATCTTGCAATTTACGTAAACCGACAAAAATAACACCTATCAATCGTTTGCTTATTTTATTGATGATTAACCTAATTTCTGCTATCAAAAAAAAACACATTTTTTGGCATGGTCAAATTAGCAATTCCTTCTAGCTTCGCTCAAGATAATAATTATAAAATTTATAAAAGAAGCACTATAACCCACCCAATTAGTGTACAAATATTATTTTACTTTTTTAACCGCTGTTTGCTATAATCAATTATATGAAAAAGATTGAAGAGATAGACAACAATTTTAAAGCTGCTAAGGTTAATGACATAGATGTAAATTACTATAATGTCATAAATAAACCATTTTCTCTTGAGGGCTTCCCTTGGGGGAATCCTGCCGAAGGCAAATTCTATCGTCTACCTGATGATATTAAAGCACCTGACGAAATTAACTCTGGTGCTTTATGGAATGGACATAGCCTAACCTCTGGAGGTTGCGTGCGTTTTCGCACTGATGCAACCTTTATTAGCATCCGAGCAAAGCTGGCAAATTCAATGGATATGAACCATATGCCACGTGCAGGTTCTGCTGGCTTTGATATATACATTGGTGAAGCCGGCAAGGATTGTCGCCATGCTGGGACAGCTCAACCAACCCCTGGAGAGATTGATTTAGAGCGCGTTGTTTTTAATGATCCAAATTTACCATCAAATATGCGTGACTGGCGAATCAATTTCCCACTCTATGGCGGTGCTACATGCGTTGAAATCGGTATTCCTCCAAATACAAAAATCGAACCACCTACGCCACACAAAATCAAACCAATTCTTTTCTATGGCTCGTCCATTACACAAGGAGGCTGTGCTTCTCGCCCTGGTAACAATTACTGCTCTATGCTTTGTAGAGCAGTAGATGCAGAGCAAATCAATCTTGGATTCTCTGGCTGCGGAAAAGGCGAGCCTGCCGTTGCAAAGGCTATCGCTTCTCTTGATCTAAGTGTATTTATTATGGACTATGACCATAATTCTCCGACAGTAGAACATCTCAAAGACACACACGAACCATTTTTTAAAATAATCCGTAAAGCACACCCAAATTTGCCTATTATCATGACATCTATGTGTGACATTTGGAAAGACCGCGATTATGAGAACCGTTCGCTACGGCGCGATATAGTTCGCCAAACATACGAAAATGCGATTGCCGCAGGAGACCGTCATGTTTACTATATCGATGGAGAAACACTATTTGGCACTGCAAACCGAGAGGAATGCACTGTTGATAGGTGTCATCCAAATGATTTAGGTTTTTATAGAATGTTTGAAAATATACTACCTACTCTTCAAAAAGCTATTTTAGAAGCGTAGTAAACCTAAATTCGGACAAGTGAGCCGATTTTGGGATTATCAAAATCTATTAAAACTCGTTGTAGGAGACAACCTCTTCTAGTGGGCGTTTTTCATTGTGCATATAAAGGGGCTCAACATCTGCTGCTGGATAGCCCGTAACAAGAATTGCCAATGGCTTGATGTTGCTAGGAATATTGAATTCCTTAATTAGCTTGTCTGGCTCGAAATACATTACCCAGCAGCAACCAACGCCAATTTCATGTGCCTTTAGCATCATGTGTGTGGCAACAATGGAAGCATCAACTGGTGAAGCTAAGGCTCCATCAAATGGGCGCACCCAGCTTTCATCTTCATTGTGGCAAACAAGAAATGCTGTTCGTGTGTTGAAATGACATTTTGTGCATTTTTGTAGCTTTGCTATAGCTTCATCACTATTGATTACAAGAATGCGCTGTGGCTGTTTATTGCAGCCTGTTGGGGCCACATGCCCTGCATGAAGTATCTTATTAACATCCTCTTCAGATAGTGGTTTATCCTCAAATTTTCTTACAGAAAAGCGTTCTGTGATAAGTTTATCATAATCCATAAATTACCCCTTACGTTTGATTGAAAACAAATATTTCAAAATTGCTCTTTCAAGCGTTGGCTATATATGCGTGCAAACATCTCTACCAGAGCAGTCCCCTATTCCCTGTTATAGCATGTGGCGGTTTACAAAATAAACAGCTCCAAGTATACATAAGAATGCCCAAAGATAGTCCCATCTCCACTTGTCGTGTAAAACAAAAACTGCAAATGGTACAAATACCATTAGAGTGATGACTTCTTGAATAATTTTGAGCTGGGCTACAGATAGACCTGCCGCATGACCGATGCGATTTGCTGGCACCATAATGCAATATTCAAGAAATGCAATTAGCCAGCTAATCAATATGATTACAAGAAGTGGCTTACCTACCTCTCCCTTGTTCTTCAAATGCCAATACCATGCTGTGGTCATAAAGATATTACCACAAACCATCAAGCCTAATGTTATCAGTAGCTTTGTCATAATTTATAACCCGTCTATCTTGACTGACATTTTAGAACAATAGATTGCCCTTATCTGTTGGTGCAGCCTCATCCCACCAACGTGGTGGCTTATCTCCTGAAGAAATATGCTGGATAGCCTTTAGTGTTACTTGCTTACCCTTTGCCTTTACACCCTTGACAGCAACCTCTTCAGCAGCCTTAAAGACCTTTTGAATTATGCGCTGGCTCTTTGCTGGCTTATACTTAATCCAGACGAACTGAGGTGTACCTTCCTCTAGGAAGCGTACCAGTCCTTCGTTAGGCAACAATGAATAATCCTTATTAGCAATCAAGCCACCAAATGTAAAGCGCTTGATGTAGCTGATTGGATATTCTTTGTCGGTATAAATACAGGTGTATTCCTTATCTCGATTAAAGATTGCTGCATAGAGCATATCCTTATCAACAAAGAGCTTCTCTGGTGTTGGGACAAGCTTAAAGCGTCCATCCTTCCACACAATGATAAGCTTATCAAGTGAGGAGCATTTAAAGAGCTCTTCTCCACCCTTTACATTGTAACCAAAGTAGCCGGACTCTGCATCGTATGACATGCTGCATTCAGAAGCAGTTATTTCACGTACCTCGATAGCATCAAAGGTTGTAATTGTGGTGTGGCGTGGATATTGCTCTACCATTTCCTTCTTGCGCTTCTTAATCTGCTTTGTGCCCTTGCCTTTTGCATTTGGCTTTTCTTCGATTACCTCAACCTCACGCTCTACATGCTGATAGCGTTTAATCATATCCTTAATGTAGCGTAGGGTATATGCTTTAACAGCACCGAGATTCTTGTTTACATCCTCAAGCATTGTATTGATATCGTCAATCTCCTTACGATTCTTATTCATATCGTATAGAGAGATTCGGCGGATCTGAACAGCGAGAAGCATTTCAATATCTTCATCACGAATATCACGATAAAGCTTATCACGGAAAGGCTTGAAGCCTTCACGGATTTCCTCGTTTATTTGCTCTGCTGTTGTACATTTCTCAATGCGCTTATAGATACGCTCCTCGATGAATATCTGCACGAGTGTCTTATTCTGGCGCTGATCCTCAAGCTCATCGCGCTTAATCTCAAGCTCACGCTTCAATAGGTGCTGAAGCTGCTCTGTATTTGCACGGAGGATTTCTGAAACTGTTCGCTCACATGGGCGATTGTTTTCGATAACAACGCAGTTTGCTGTCACAGCATATTCACAGCTTGTGAATGCATACAAAGCCTTGATTGCTTTTTCAGGTGCTGTGCCAGGAACAAGCGTTAGAATAATCTCAACATGATCTGAGGTTGAGTCCTGAACACTGCGTATAGGAACCTTCTTTGCGCGGGTGGCATCCTCAATCGATGAGGTGAGCGAATCGGTTGTCTGACCGAATGGAAGCTCCGTAATCACAATGGTGTTTTTATCGCGAACCTCAATCTTTGCACGTGTGCGAATTCTACCGAAGCCATCGTTGTATTCACTTACATCAATCAAGCCACCTGTTAGGAAGTCTGGGAGCACTGTGAATGGCTTATTTTGTAGAATTGCAATCTGTGCTTCCAATAGCTCGATAAAGTTGTGAGACATAATGCGAGTAGAAAGACCCACAGCGATACCCTCTGCACCCATCATCAAAAGAAGCGGTAGCTTTGAAGGCAATAGGACTGGCTCCTCGTTGCGTCCGTCATAGCTAGGAATAAACTCTGTTGTCTTCTTATTGAAAATCTGCTCTCTAGCGAGCTGAGAAAGACGGCATTCAATGTAACGACCAGCAGCTGCACCATCGCCTGTGAAAATGTTACCGAAGTTACCCTGTCCTTCAATTAGATAGCCCTTGTTTTCAAGGTTTACAAGTGCATCCTTAATTGAGGCATCACCATGCGGATGATACTGCATTGTGTGACCAACAATGTTTGCAACCTTGATAAACCGTCCATCATCCTTTTCCTTCAAGGAATGCAGGATTCGGCGTTGTACTGGCTTCAAGCCATCCTCTACTGTTGGGATAGCACGTGAGCAAATTGTATATGAGGCGAATTGTAGGAAGTTGTCATCCATCACCTTTGCCAATGGTCCATGGTGTCGAGGATCAAAGGCTGCTGGCTCTGCTGGCTGCTCAACAGGCTCATCATCGTTATTAGTTGGAGGTGTTGCTGAAGAGCCACCATTTGCAGTTGGAGGTTCAGCTACACCACCCTGCTCTTTAGGCTCCTTTGTGCCTCCGATATTTACACCTGCAAGCACCTTCTTTATTGAGGAATCAACTGCTCCAGCTTCTACAGAATGATTTGCTCCACCATTATCTGAAACATTAGA
>JAFUOX010000008.1 GCA_017481725.1 Kiritimatiellia bacterium
CAGCTGAGCAGGGTGATGCTGGAGCTCAATCAAATTTGGGTGATTTCTATTACAGTGGTCAAGGAGTGCCACAAGATTACACTGAAGCCGAGAAGTGGTTTCGCAAGTCAGCTGAGCAGGGTGATGCTGATGCTCAATACAATTTGGGTTTTTCCTATAACCTAGGTCTTGGCGTGTCACAAGATTACACTGAAGCCGTGAAGTGGTATCGCAAGGCAGCTGAGCAGGGACATGCTGATGCTCAGTATAATTTGGGTTGTTGTTATGGCTTAGGTCAAGGCGTACCACAAGATTATGCAGAAGCTGTGAAGTGGTTTCGCAAGGCTGCCGAGTTGGGACATGCGGGTGCCATAGAATTACTTAAAAAATTGATAGAATATTAAGGTGTGATAATCTACCTATTTTAGTCGGTTATAATAACAATTTAATTGCATACAGTTTTTTACAAAAGAGGTCGCGACAGCGGCCTCTTTTGTGCCTTATAATTTTGTGTTAAAAAGAGTAAATAAAAGCTTATCTATTACAAAAGAGTGTTTTTCATAGTTCCTTGAATTTAGTCGGTTACGAAAAATGCCACCTGCAAATTGTTTGTTGTTGTTTGTTGATAGTGTCGTATGATATACTATTAAAAACTTTGTGGGGAGAATACTCAAATTATGGTCTATATAGGTGTTGATGGCGGCGGAACAAAAACTGCTCTTGCTGCTTACGAAAATGGAGAATTGATTGCGAGCTCAAGAGTAGGTGCTTGCAATTATAATTTCATTGGAGTAGATGCTGCAATCAAAAACCTAGTTGATGGAATTGCTTCCTTGGGTATTCCATTAGACCGTATTGGAGCAGTTGGCATTGGAGACCCATCTATCGATGATGTTGTCCCTGATGGAGCAGATTCACCGACTGCACAATTCCTTAAGCAGGCTGAGGCAGCAATTGGTGTGCCTGTATTTATAAGAAGTGATGCCTATATGACGCTTTTTGCATTGTCAGGAGGGGAGAAACCAGCAGTGCTTATGCTTTCTGGCACTGGCTCAATGGGTATTGCTGAGGATGCTGCAGGCAAAACAACTATTGTTGGTGGCTGGGGTCGCTTAACTAGTGACGAGGGAAGTGGATACTTTATTGCTCTTGAAGGCATAAAGGCAGCACTACAGGCTGCAGATGGAATTGCCCCTGCAACATCTCTAACAGATGCAGTGGTTGATCATTTTGGTGTAAATAGTCCACGAGAATTGATTGGTATTTTTTATGGAGAGAAAGCTCCTGATATTGCAGCCTTCTCTCGCGTTGTGGCACAGTGTGCTATAGGTGGCGATAAGGTAGCAAATGAAATATTGCTTCGAGCTGCAGCTTTTCTTGCAGCATACACGCTACGTCTTATTGAGATAAGTGGCGCAAGGCTTGTCGGTGTTTATGGTAGTGTGCTTTGCAATGACAAGCTTGTACGCAAGGAGTTTGAGCGTTTGGTGCTTGAGAAATATCCTGACATAAGGCTTTGTGAGCCATCAATATCTCCAGAGAATGCAGCTGCAATTTATGCGCAAAAGCAGCTGTTAAAATCTATTTCTTAAAAGAAAGGAGCTTGTTATGAGTTTAAATCAAAAACGTATTTTAGGTACACACATTTTTGCTAATGATGCCAATACTACAGTTGTAGATCAGATTGCTATGCTAAAGAATATTGGCTTTGGTGCATTTTTTACTGAGTGGTGTCCAGAGCATACTGCTGAGTGGGCAGAGGCGGCTGCAAAGCATGGCATGATTTATCAATCTATTCATTCTCCATTTTGTGGTGAGTATGATGTTAGTAATTTGTGGCGAGGTGGTGAAGCAGGTGAATTTGTCACAAATAGCCTTATTGAGTGTGTAAGGGATTGTGCAAAGCACTCAATCCCTGTTATGGTTATTCATCCATTTATCGGATTTAGAGAGCATACACCTACTCAGGTTGGTTTGGATAATTATGCTCGTATAATTGAGGTCGCTGAGGACTTGGGTGTAAAGCTTGGCTTTGAGAATGTTGAGGGAGAAGAATATCTTGCTGCAATTATGGAGCGATTTTGGGCTTCGCCAGCTTGTGGCTTTTGCTTAGATACAGGTCATGAGCAGTGCTATAATGGTGGTAAGGATATGATGGCTCTCTATGGTGAAAAGCTATGCCACACGCATTTCAACGATAATCTAGGGATTGTGCTTCCTCCAGAGGCTTCTATTGATGATACGTGGCAAACCGATTTACATCTGACAATGGGTGACGGGATAGTTGATTGGAAGGGTGTAATGGATCGCATTGATGCTTCTCCGTATGATGGTCCTATAATTTGTGAGCTGTCTCGCAATAATAAACCAAATCGAAATGATCACGATAAATATGCGGCAATGACGCTTGAAGAGTTTTATCGCTTTGCCTTTGATAGATTAAGCAAGGTAGTTAATCGAGAAATTTAATTTAATGTTTATTGGGGGGATAATGGATACGGTAGAGCAATACGTGCAGGAGGTTGAAAGGCTTATTGATGCTGTCATGCAAACTCAGCGTGGGTCAATAGAAAAAGCAGCTGAGCTTTCAGCAGAAGCCTTGTGTGGTGAGGGCTTTATTTTTACATTTGGAACAGGTCACTCCCATATCCTTGCAGAGGAGATATTTTATCGTGCCGGCGGTTTAGCAAGAGTTTGCCCAATTCTTGAGGATTCACTTATGCTTCACCGTGGTGCAGCAGCAAGCAGTATGTACGAGCGTGCTCCTGGGCTTGCCGGATTGCTCTTGGATAATGTTGATGCACTTCAATATGGTGGTGTGCTATTTCTTTTCTCAAATTCTGGTTGCAATACAGTTGCTGTTGAAATGGCAGAGCTAGCCAAGAAACGTGGCTTAAAGACTGTTTGCATCACAAATATTACTCATTCCACTAAAATGAAGTCTCGTCACCCTGCAGGCTTGAAGCTAAAGGATGTGTGTGATGTTGTAATTGATAACTGCGGCTGTTATGGCGATGCAGCAATATCTTTTGGGGAGTATAGTGCTGGTGCAACCTCAACAGTAATTGGCTCAATGATTATGCAGGCAATAGTTTGCAGGGCTATTGAGCTTTGCCAAGCAAAGGGCATAACACCTGAGCTATTTAGCTCTGCAAATACACTGGGTGGAGACGAAAAGAATGCTGCTCACCTAAAAAAATATAAGCCACTTGTAAAGTCTTTATAAAAATAATTATTTTGAAGGATTAAATTATGGATACAAACTATGTTGCTAATGATGCTAGATATACAAAAATGAAGTATCGTCGTTGTGGACAATCTGGACTGCTTTTACCTATGGTTTCTCTTGGCTTTTGGCATAATTTTGGTTCAGGAATGCCGATAGATAATTCAAGAGCAATGATGCGTACAGCCTTCGATTTAGGAATTACACACTTTGATTTGGCTAATAACTATGGTCCTCCAGCAGGAAGTGCAGAGGAAACCTTTGGTAAAATCTTTGCTGAGGATTTCAAGCGTTATCGTGATGAAACAATTATTTCAACAAAGGCAGGCTATTATATGTGGCCAGGTCCTTATGGTGATTGGGGCTCTCGCAAATATTTGCTTTCCTCTCTAGATCAGAGCTTGAAGCGTATGAAGCTTGATTACGTTGATATTTTCTACTCTCATCGTCCAGACCCCAATACACCGCTTGAGGAAACAATGGGTGCTCTTGCAACTGCTGTTCAGCAGGGTAAGGCATTGTATGTGGGCATTTCTTCATATAATCAGGAGCAGACCCGTAAGGCAACAGCTATTCTCAAGGATATGGGGGTTAGGTGCTTAATTCATCAGCCATCATACAATATGTTTAATCGTTGGACAGAGGAGGATGGGCTTATCCCTACATTGGGTGAGCTTGGGCTAGGTATGATAGCTTTTTGTCCTCTAGCACAAGGCTTATTGACAAATCGCTATTTAAATGGTGTTCCTTCCGATTCTCGTATTGCAAAGGGTGAGTTGAATAAAGATCATTGTAGTGAGGATAAGCTTGCTAAGGTGCGCGAGATAGGCAAAATAGCCGAGGCTAGGGGAGTTAGTATTGCTCAGCTTGCATTGCTATGGGTATTACGTGATGAGCGCGTGACATCTGCTCTAATTGGTGCAAGCTCACCAAAGCAGATTATTGAAAATGCTGCTATTGCTGAGATGGAGCCACTAACTTCCTCTGAAATTGTAGAGATTGAGCGTGTGCTAACAAAATAGTGTTTTTTACAAAAAAATACTTCTATTTTTTATTGAAAGCGTATAAAAAATTTGATATTATTTCTCAATTATCGGTGCAAATAATGCCGATGTTCCAACAAAGGAGACATATGAAAAATAAACATGATATGGTTGTTGTTCTTGACTTTGGTGCCATTAACAGTCAAGCAGCTGCTAAAGAAATCCGTTCATTGAATATTTATTGTGAGGTTCTTCCATATTCTGCTAATGCAGAGCGCATTGCTGAGAAGAATCCAAAGGCTATCGTTTTACAGCGTGGCAAGGCTTGCGGCGAGGCAACCTTCGGTAAAGAGCCTGCAGCAGATTTGTCTGTTTTCAATGTTCCTGTTATTGATTTAATTGATAGCGAGATCACAGCTGAAGCTCTTGATAAGGAGCTAGCTAAGTGTGAAATTAATCGCGACTGGACAACTGAGGCATTTATCGAAGAGGCAATTGCTGATATTCGTGAGCAGGTAGGGGATAAGAAGGTTCTTCTAGCAATGTCTGGAGGCGTAGATTCATCTGTTTGTGCTTTGCTAGTTCATAAGGCAGTAGGTGCTCAGCTTTCAAGCGTATTTGTTGATCATGGCTTAATGCGTAAGGGTGAGCCAGATGAGATTGAGCAGGTATTTGTTAAGCAGTTTGGTGTGAACTTAACACATGTTAAGGGCGAAGAGCGCTTCCTAAAGCGTCTTGCTGGTGTTGAGGATCCAGAAACAAAGCGCAAGATTATCGGTGAAGAGTTTATTCGTGTATTTGAGGAAGAGGCACGTAAGGCTGGTAAGCCAGAGTTCCTTGTTCAGGGCACAATTTACCCAGATATTATTGAGAGTGGAGGCGATGGTGGTAAGAAGGTTAAGGCACACCACAATGTTGGCGGTCTTCCAAAGGATATTGAGTTCAAGGGTCTTGTTGAGCCTCTAAAGTATTTGTTTAAGGACGAGGTACGCAAGGTTGCAAAGGCTCTTGGCTTGCCAGATTCAATTGCAAAGCGTCAGCCATTCCCTGGTCCAGGCTTGGGTGTACGCTGCATTGGTGAGCTAACAAAGGCAAAGCTTGATATTCTACGCGATGTTGATGCTATCTTCCGTAAGGCAATCGTTGACAATGGCTTTGAGGGTCAAGCAAGCCAGTACTTTGCAGTTCTAACAGCAAATCGTTCTGTTGGTGTAACAAATGATGCTCGTACATACGCTTACACAGTTGCTCTACGTGCAGTAAAGACAACAGACTTTATGACAGCAAAGTTTGTTAAACTTCCAATGGATATGTTGGAGAAGGTTTCTGAGGAAATCACAAACACAATTCCTGAGGTTAACCGCGTAGTTTACGATATCACAAGCAAGCCACCTGCAACAATCGAGTGGGAATAAAATCCACCTCTTTTTTAAGAGATTAATGAGCCCGGAATCCCATAGTTAGCAAGGGGTTTCGGGTTTGTAATTTTCTTATGTGTATCCAATTTAAGTATGATTTAACGTCCTAAAGGTCTAAGATAACGCACGATTAGATTATTTGGATAGGCTGAACTAATAAAACTTAACGATTTACTCATTACTTTTGCGATTTATAAGGTAGCTTTTGCCAATAAATGCCTCGCAATGTGTCAAATATAAAAGACACCGAACCGGCCATTAATTTTCAATTTTTTTTGGATTTTGTTGAGAAATAATTTTGCCTTTTCTTATCCTTTCTTGTTCTTTGTAAATTCTTTTTTTCAATAATTTTATTTGTTCC
>JAFUOX010000059.1 GCA_017481725.1 Kiritimatiellia bacterium
AGTTTGACAGTTAGGTTTCTAGGGCGGCAGAGCCACCCTCATCTTCACAGTCTAACTATCTAACTATCAAACTGTCATACTATCAAACTGTCAAACTATACAAAAAATGGAATTGTTTAGGTGTTGAAGTGTTGGAAAGTTTGACAGTTTGTGAGTGTGCGAGTTGGACAGTTTGACAGTTAGGTTTCTAGGGCGGCAGAGCCACCCTCATCTTCACAGTCTAACTATCAAACTTTCCTGCTTTCTCTAATAAAAAAAAGAATCCCTCGTGCGTATGCAAGCATCTTGACCATAATGCATTACGTAGTTTGTTGAATTTTGCAATTCTAGTTTGTGTTTTTTGCTTGACTCTTTCTTTGAAAGAGTTTATTATGCGTACAAGTGGGAAACATATATGTGTTTTGTAATCACTGTTTTGTTGTATTCGTAATTTGAGGTTATTATGGAATTATTCAAGAAATTTTTATGTCTGGCTTGTTTGCTATGTGCTGGTATTGCTTTTGCAGAGGGCGAGGAAGAGGAAGAGGAGGATCCTTCAGTACCTCATATTATATCTGCTCAAGCCCTTGCGGGAATCTATAACTCTGATGGGTCCCTTGATACAGATTGGTCTGGCGGTGGACATGGAATATGGATGTTTTTTGATGGAAATTTCGATCAGGGTATTATTATTGGCCCTAATGGTCGTTTAAATAATGGAGGATTCTGTCTTATTGATTTTACTTCAGAGCTTGAAGGTGGATATTATGTGACAGAAATAAAAGTAGGTTCAACAACTACACATAAATATTCAGTATATATATCGAAAGATGGAACAACCTTTACTCCAGTTCCAGACGGAACACAGGTTTCTGCTGTCGGAACGAAAACCTTTATCATAAATGATGTTGTTTCTAAGGTAAAGGTTGTTTTTGATCAAATAGGTGCTTGGACAGCCACTGTTTCTGAAATTGAAGTGTGGGGGCTTGACCCGTTTTATATTGATTGTACTCACCCTTCATATTCAGAATGGGTTCCTGTGATAGGCTCAAATACATGTACAGAGAATGGACAGGATAGCTGTTATTGTACGGTTTGTGGTGAGATGTTTTATAGGGAATCTACAACTCTTTTAAAAACTTGGCATATTTATGAGACAATATTAGAGAAAAAGGGAAGGGTTACTTCCTATGGCAAGGGATATGTTGCCTGCTCAAAATGTGATATAAAATATGATTTCCAAGAGCCTGTAAATTTAAATACTATTGGTGGAGAGAAAACGCCAGGTATTAAAAGATTTGTTGATATTTCAGCGACATCCATAGGAAATCCAGATTGGGGAGTGACCTTGTCTGATATTTGGGATGGTGTATGGGACATGCAATGGAATCACTACTGGTATTCTGTTGGAAATGCTAACCAATATTTATTATACGAGCCAGGGGTTGAATTAGATTTAGCATATATTGAAATGTCAATTCCAAATGATGGAATGATTGTGCAGCTTTACTCTGTTGATGGAGCTGCAGAAACACCAATCAACAATTTTAAGCTATATCGACAAAAGGTTGAATTAGAATCTGTTGATGGCACAGATAAAGAAGGGAATCCAATAACAACAATTGTTGTTGCTTCAAGGGAATATGTTGAAGAACCAGAGACAATAACGAATGGAAGATTGGTTGTTCCTTCAGATGAACAAATAGATACTATTACCGTTGAAGAGGATCGATATCATAAGCTACGTCTTGAGTTCTTTGGTCAGTCTATAAAGTCGCTAAAAATCAAGTTGTGTGATGATGATGCAATTTATTCTGAATATGAAATGTCTCGACCACAACAATTCCGTGTTTCAGAGATAACTCCATTTGTGACAGTCAAGGGAGCTGGAAAGATTCCTTATGAACTCACAACTCTAATTTTAATGAAGTAGGAATTTGTTTATGAAGGTAAAGCATCCTGAAAAATATAATGGGAAGTTGACTGCGGCAATGCGAGCAGCAAT
This sequence comes from Kiritimatiellia bacterium, assembly GCA_017481725.1. Classification (GTDB taxonomy): domain Bacteria; phylum Verrucomicrobiota; class Kiritimatiellia; order RFP12; family UBA3636; genus RGIG990. The sequence continues at coordinate 1,985 of JAFUOX010000059.1, forward strand.
TCTTGCTGGAGCTGTTGCTGTTACTGGAGGTTGCTCGTTAGATAAAAATCCAGTGATGGGGGATGTTCCTGCTCCAGAACCTATTTCAACAAATGATTCTCCTGAAGAATTTATCACTATTGGGGAAATCCCTTCAGAGATTGAAGGTGCATTACCAATTGAACCTGTTGAAGGAGAGACTCTACCACAAGATTATGTTTTTTCAGAAGAAATGTTGACCCCTAGAATGGTGGCGATCCCTGCTCCTCTGCCTACACATTTAAAAAAAGTGGCTAATGAGGTCGTTGTAGAGCAACCTAAAGGTGAGGACGAAAAGGAAATCATTATTGAAAGAATATTGGGTAAACCAGCTCCAGCTAGTATGGATTTACCTCCAGAACCTACAGAACCTCCAGAACCTACAGAAACCATTTTGATGGGTGCTATTGCCCCTACTATGCCTCCTTCGCCTGTGCCTCCAACCACAAAAGAAGATTCAGCAGCAGAGGATGCTAAAGCCCGAGAAGAGCTTGATGAGTTGATTCAAGAAATAGCAAAGGAAAAGGCAGAGGCAGACAAAGCAAAGGCTAAAGAATAACAGATATGTCTATCACGCTTTTCTTAACTCATAATTGCAATTTACGTTGCAAATATTGTTATTCTGGAAAAAAGTTTGAAAAATCCATGACAAAAGAGGTTGCCTTTAAAGCAATCTCTTTTGCTGTAGATTTTCATGCACGAAATTTAAAAAATAGCCCTTTTGTGCTTGGCTTCTTTGGTGGAGAACCTTTATTAGAGTGGGAGCTTTTACAACAATGTGATGAATATGCAAAAGGGCTTTGTGATGAGAAGGAATTAAAATTCGGTCATACTCTCACAACAAATCTCACCCTCCTTACAGAAGAAAAAGCAAAGTGGCTTATTGATAAAAGGTTTACATTAGGAATTTCTTTGGACGGTTCAGAAGAGGCACACAATACATTTAGAAGATATGCTGATGGCACCGGTTCTCACGCAGATTGTGTGACTGCTCTTAAATATCTTAATGGGGCAAAAATACCAATTAAAATCATTAGCGTAATAAATCCAGAAACAGCACAATATGTTGTGGAGTCAGTTAAATATCTTTCATCAATTTGTAAGTATGAAATTGCTTTAAACGTAAATGTGTCAGCAGATTGGACAGATGAGGCATGTGCTGAATTAGAACACCAATACAATGAACTTGTTAAGCTTTATGTGTCAGAGTATAGGCGAGGACATCCTATCCACATAAATACAATTGATGGAAAAATAAAAACGATTTTGCTCGGAGGATATCGTTCCTGTGATAAATGTAGCCCTATAAAGAAAGAGCTGGCAGTTGATGTAGATGGTAAGCTATACCCTTGTCCTAATATGATTGGAGAAGGTGTCAAAGAAGATATATGCTTGGGCGATATTTTTACGGGCTTTAATGAAAATGCTGTAAAAGGTGTACTTTCAAAGTGTGGCAATAGTAATTCTGAATGCAAGGATTGTCCAATAGCACCGCGATGCTTGAATTGGTGTACTTGTGTAAATTATTCATCTACGGGTCATATAGATAAAGTAAGCCCATTTATGTGCTTCCATGAAAAGCTTTGTGTTCGCATAGCAGATGAAATAACAGAACAATTAGTAAAAGAAGGTAACAAAGTTTTTATTGATTACTTTGGGCAATGGGGCAAATAGCAAGCTTGCGTGATGCACGTGATGCTTGCGTGATGCACGTGATGCCAGTGGGACGCAGAGACGCAAAGGCCGCAGAGGTCGCAGAGCCGTGACGCCGAAAAAGACACTAGCGGAATGAGCTTTGCCTTAATCATTGCTTTATCTTTCGAAGCAATTGGGCAAATCTCATCCACTAGTGTGCTCGCCTAGAAGTTCATTAAGATGCGGAGGCGATGCATTATAATAAATGAATAATGAATAATGAATAATGAAGAATTCAGGTAGAGTTGAGTGGTTTTTTCTCCTATCTCGCGTCTAACGTCGTTTAACCGTCTCGCGTCTAACGTCCAACCTTTGCACTCCAAGCTACCACACAAGTCTCTGCGTCTCTGCGGGAAATAACAATATCCGTATGAATATAACATGTTCAAGCCTCCCTTGTCCTCCGTACTCCGTGTTAGGCGAAAGCAATGAGTGAAACGATTTAAACGCTCCCGCTTGGGCCTTCGGCGAAACACGGAGGAAAAAGAGATAAGGAGACACGGAGGGATGCTTGGGATTTTGTAATAATTGCTAGCACAATACTCCTTTGTCCTCTTTATCCTCCGTGTTTCGCCGAAGATTTGGAGCGCCAGCGTCGCTTTCTCCAATCTTGCGTCTCTGCGTCCCTTTTTCGCATTTTTTGTCATCATGTGTGTCTTATCTTTCCTATTGGATTGACAGATTATGTGGTATTATGGTACTTTAATAGAAAATATTGTGTTACAAGTATTTATGAGTGACACATATGAAATAGATGAATAAAGGTTTTATTCATACCTAAATGAGGCAGTTGTTGCGAATTGGATTTTACCATTTGTTTTGATTATTCAATAACAAGAGGTTTACAAATTAGGGTTTAATTATTAGTTGATATTGTTATACTAATGTTATAGTAATAGGATATATTATGAAAAAAATATTGTTTATCTTGTGTTCTATTGTTGGCTATTGTGCTATTGGTGCAGATAATTTTTGGCTATATGATTCTGCTGCCAAAACAATGACTTGGGTTGATGAAACTGGATTTGAGAATGTTGTTAAAACAACTTCTGATAATGGTTCTGAAATTACATTTAAAGACAGACTTAACTCTTCCAGTTCTTCAATTAAAAATCTAGATTTATCTTTACCGATTAAAGATGCTAACGATAACGAATATGTTATTACAGCACTACCAGCCTCATCATTTAGTAATTGCTCAACTTTAGAGCGAGTTGTTTTGCCTTCTACATTAAAATCTATTGGTGATTATGGTTTTTACAATTGCTCTTCATTAACAACATTTACATTTAATGATGGGCTTGAAACTATTGGCTATCAGGCTTTCAAAAACAATACTGCACTGAAAAATGTTTACAATTTCTTGCCAAGTTCGGTCACATCAATTGGAGTAGATGCATTTCGTTCTTGCTCAGCACTTGAGGCGGATGTCGTAATAAATAGCGTGACAACAATTGGTAATCGTGCATTCCATTCTTCTGGAATCAGTTCATTTAATGGAGGTAATTCCCCATTAAGTCTATTTGATGAAGGAATATTTTATGGATGCAACTATTTAACAAATGTTATATGCCCAACAGGTCTTAAGAAAATAGGAACTATAGCATTCCAAAACTCAAAAGCTCTAAAATCTATAACGATGAATGATGGGCTAGAGGTTATAGGAGCATCTGCTTTTGAAAATTGTACAGGCTTAGAGGAAATAATAAATGGATTTCCAGATTCATTGAAGGAAATAAAGTCTAAGGCTTTTTATTCAACTACATCATTAAAGAGTGATATAGTTGCAAATAATATTGAAGTAATGGAAGATCGTATTTTTACTAAGTCAGCAATTCCTTCATTTGATTTTGAAAAATCTACATTAAAGAAGTTAAATACAAATACTTTTTATGAGTGCAAGGGTTTGACAAATGTGGCTATGTCATTAACTCTGGAAGAAATTGCTGAGACATGTTTTAAAGATTGTTCTGCACTTACAACAGTGAAAAATTTGTTGCCTGCTTCAATTAAATCACTTGGTAAAGAAGTTTTTGTTAATTGCACATCATTAACAGGTGATGTTGTTATTGGATCACAATTAGAAGTACTGCCTTATCGTGCATTCCGTTCAAATAAAATTACGTCTTTTGTTGCACCAAGAAAAGGTTTGAAAAATATTGGACAATATGCATTTTTTTCATGTGTTAATTTAACAAATATTGTGCTTTCTACAACATTGGAAAGTATAGATTATAGTATGATTGAAGAAACATCTTCATCATCTCTTGAACGTAAAATATATTTAAGAAATTTCCCAAAAGGCGGAATTTATTCTTCTGTTTTTATAAAGATGAAAGGTCAATCTACAACAGTATATTTGCCTTGGGAATATAGAGAAGAATGGCGAAATTTTGCAGCAACAAATACCGCACATACATTTACATTTGACGGACAGACAGGTGTTTTACCTGCTACTAAAACAGATATTGGTACATGGAAGGCTGGCACAACTCAGAATGTTGGTTGGTGGGAAGAATTTCCTGAACCATTACTTATTTTTATTAAGTAGTTGTTGTTAGGTACCATAAGTCTCTATTGGAAATTAGCTGGATCGCATAAATGCGAGTGTCGTGCAGAATCAACTGCAGGAATGATAATAATCATAAAATAACTACAAAAAAGCGTCCTTCGGGGCGCTTTTAGATTGTCTATTTTTTTTCTATTAAATTTTTATTAAAATTAAGGTGAAGCAATGCAACCAAAACCAGAATATCCACGTATGCAATTTCGCAGAACTCAATCTTGGGAAAACCTTAATGGTGAATGGGATTTTGCTTTCGATTATAATCGGAGTGCAATCTCTAGCGAAAAGTGGAAAAAAGATGATTTTTATGATAAAAAGATTATAGTTCCTTTTGCTCCAGAAACAAAGCTTTCAGGAATTGAAGATGTAGATTTTCACGAATCTGTTTTTTATAGGCGTAAATTAAAAATTCCAGTTGAATGGGAAGGACAGCGTATTATTCTTCACTTCGGTGCTGTAGATTATGGTGCACATATTTATATAGATGAGCGAAAGGCTTTTGATCACCGAGGAGGTTCTAGCTCTTTTGAAGTAGATATAACAAAATTTGTTACTCCTGGCAATACTCATAGTTTGGTTTTACACGCAGAGGATTTTCTTAGATCAGCAACCCAAGGTAATGGAAAGCAAAGTAAAATTTATCATTCCCAAATGTGTGCCTATTCTCGAACTACAGGGATTTGGCAAACGGTATGGATTGAAGCTGTACCGATTGAAGGCTTGAAAAATTGTAAGCTCACAACAGATATTGATAATGGCACAATTTCTCTTGTTCCTACCTACTACTCCCAGCCTATCAACAAAAAATTAGAGATTATTATAAAGGGAGAAGGTGTTGAGGTTGCAAAGCAAACAGTTATTTGTGCTTCTGGTGCTACCACAACAATCAAGCTAAGTAATCCTCGCTTATGGTCAACAATCGACCCATACCTATATGATATTGAACTACGTATGCTTGATGACTCTTTTGAACAATACGATTATGTTGAAACATATATAGGACTACGAAAATTTGATATTCGTGGGAATCGCTTTTATTTAAATAATAAGCCAATATATTTGCGGTGGGTTCTTGATCAGGGCTTTTATCCAGATGGGGGTTGGACATCTCCAAATGATGATGCTTTGCGCTATGATATAGAAATGTCGCAGGCTGTCGGCTTTAATGGTGCACGGTTACATCAAAAGGTTTTTGAAGAGCGTTTTCATTATTGGGCTGATAAGCTTGGTTATATTACCTCAGCAGAATATAACTCTTTCGGTGCTGACTGGAGAATGTTTGAAACAAAATATAATCTTCTTACTGATTGGCGTGCTTGTGTAGAGCGCGATGTGTCGCATCCATCTATTGTTATGTGGACACCATTAAACGAATCTCAGGGAATAGGAAGTGATGGGTGTGATTTATCGTCATTTGGGCACGAAAGAAATTCTATCCCCTACAAGGATTTTGTTAATCAGCTAGGAGCAATAACAAAGGCTATTGATCCAACTCGCCCTTGGCATGATGCAAGTGGATATCTTCATATTGATAATCCAGAAATCCTCTCTGTGCATTATTATGTGCCATCTGCAGAGCAGCTGAAGGATATGATTCATCCAAACAAGGAAGAACCAGAAAAATTAGGTGTGCAATATACTAGATCATGTAAAATAGAGTATAATGGACAGCCTTATTTTGTTGACGAATGGGGTGGCTTTGGCTTTATTCCAAAGGCGAATAAGCTAGAAGGCTGGGGATATGGAGATCTCGATATTAAAACCCCAGAAGAGTTTGCAAAATATATAGAGGAGCAGGCAGAGCTTATGCGTTTGGATGAATGTATTGCAGGACATTGCTATACTCAGCTAACAGATGTTGAGCAAGAGCAAAATGGTATTTATACCTATGAGCGAGAGGAAAAGGTACCCCCAGAAATGCTTCGTGCTATATTCAGTAAAAAGCCAGATTGGTCAGAATACTAAAAATAAATGGCGTCCTTTTTGAACGCCATTTTTATTAGTGTATCATCTGAATTTTTGATGATTTTACTTTTGATTTGTCAATCTATCGTAGCATGCACGGATATCTTCATATGTGCTATTGTCTCCGCCTAGCTCAAAGAGGAAGCGTCCAGCATAATTACCTTCTTCAAGCACAGAAACAATTTCTTCCCAATTGTTAATTCCTTTGCCAGGAAGCCAATGACGTTCATCGATGCCGTCATAATCAGATACGTGAATAGTAATTAGCTTATCTGTAACTGCTCGAAGAAATTCAACGTTGTCGCCACGCAAGCAATGATTCATATCATAGCAAACCTTCAATGCAGGAACTCGCTCTAAGAAACAAAGCATTTCTTCTTTGTCGCGACACAAGCAGGTGCGTGGTAAATTTTCTAAAGCCAGTTCAATACCTAGAGAATTAGCGTATGTGCAAAGCTTTTCAATAGTATCAATAGCACACTCAAGTCTATCTTTACGTTCTTCCTCTGTGTAAGGCTCACCGCTTGGATGGATTACAGCGATTTTAATACCAATAGTTTTTGCTGCATCAAGTAGCTGCTTTTGTAAAACTAGAAAATCGCTCTTTAGGTTTTCTCTTGATGGGTCAATATCTGCGAAAGGTCCAAAAGGAAGATGAAGAGAAGTAATTTTGATTCCTGCTTTTTGAGCATGATCAAATGCAATATTCGCATTAGCTCTAAAATCTAAAACCTCGCGAAGGTCAGAAATCCATCCAATAGAAAGCTCGACCTCTTTAATTCCTGCACTAGCAAGCTTTTGGAGTTCGTTGTCATCAATTATTGTTTTAGATGTAATAGATAATGCCACAGGCCATGATGTACGGTTTGTCATAGTAGTCCTTTATTATAGTGTTTCGCCTAAAATTAATTCCCCATCAACATGCTCTGTTGTGGTGCGCCATTCATCCATATTGAAATTGTTACTATTAGTCATTCTCATAATTAGATTTACAGCTTTAGCACCCATTTCAACAATTTTGTGGTCAATGGTGGCAAGACGAGGAGAAGTGAATCTAGAGCAAAGGTTATCAAAACCAACGATAGAAAAAGAATTAGGTATGCTGTATCCATTTTTTTGTGCAGCTTTCAATAAGCCACAAGCAATAATATCATTATAGCAGAACACAACATCATACTCAGAGATTGTGGTTAGATGTTTTTCGCAAGCATCAGAAATTTTATTTAGTCCTTCATCTTTAAGGATAGTTTCTGTGTTGTAAACGCCCAATTCGATTTTTGATATTTTTAGATTGTGCATTTCTGCAAAGTCGCGTAGTGTGTTGAATCGTTCGATGGAGAGAGTACTCTGTTCTTGTTCAATCCATAATAACTTTGTTTTCTTTTTTTCAATAATATGTTTTATGGCTTCGAAGTACGCATGTTTGAATGATATTTTTAAATGAGGAGCAATACGTGCAGATGTTGGTCCTATAAAGACAATTGGAAATTCTGGTGGTGTTTTAAATAAGTGAGCAATTTTACCTGGAAGGATAGCTGCATCAATTCGCCCCTCGTGATAATATCTGATTAGATGCTCAATAGTTTCCTCAGGATTATCCTGAATTGGAATAATAAATGTATTTTGATTTTTCTTTGTGGCTTCATTGTTTGCCCCAAATACAATATTTAGCCAAAAGTCTGTTGTTTGTGTATGTGTCTCAGCGATAGGGAATGCAATAGCAATAACATCAGAGATGCGTTGTTTAGTGGTTCTTGAGCGTACATTTTTTAGATAACCAAGCTTGCCAGCTACTTGTAAAATTTTTCGTGAAGTAGCAGGAGCAATTCTATGTAGCTCTGCTTTACCATTAATGACTATGCTAGCAGTTGATGTGCTAACACCTGCTTTTTCTGCAACATCTTTTAGTTTTGCCATAGCTTATCCTTTATATGAGCTTCTAGCGAAAATATTTTGCTTTATTTGTTCTTTGATTATATTAATCCATTCCTCACGTGGTAGAGATTTTTCAATGAGGAATTCGTCCCATGGAGGGGTTCGATTAATGTAGCTTGTGCATTGTCCTAGAATAGAAAGATAATATGCTCGAAATTCATTTTTAGTCATATCTTTGTTTGCAAGGTATAACAAGTCTCTAAGAGTATTAACTACAGGGATAAAAAATTCATCATAGAGATTTTTACAAAGAAGAGTTGGTGTACTACGTTCATGAGCAACAATTTGTCTTACAAGAGAGTAGCGAGGCTCATCTGAGAGGAATAGTGTCAGTACAAACGTTAGCCATTTATCAATTGCTTCTTTCCATGAAGCCTCGTCAGTTATATCCTGCAATGTGTCTTCAAATGAAATATAAAGAGATTTGAATGCATCCTGAAAGACTTCGAAATAAAGGTTTTCTTTTGAACGGAAATAGTAGTTAACAGCAGCAACATTAACATTTGCTTCTTTTGAAATCATACGTATAGTTGTATTGTGAAACCCATATTTAGCAAAGGTTTTGCGAGCTGTATTAAGTAGCATCAAGTAAGAATCGTTGATTTGGTTGTTATGGTTTTTGTAGTCCATATTTGCAGTTTCCTCGGAGGCATTGGGGTTATTTGATTTCTTTTTGCTAAATTTTAGCAAAAAAGTTTACTAAGTGCAATGGAATAAAGTAAAATAGTGGGGCTTTTGTTCTCCCTTTACTGTCAAACTCGCAAACTATCAAACTATCAAACTGTCAAACTAATTCAATTCTTGTATAGTTGGAGAGTTTTAAAGTTTGACAGTTAGACGCAAAGGCGATGCACGTGATGGCTAAAAGTGCGAAAAAGGGACGCAGAGACGCGGAGGACGCAGAGGACGCAGAGCCGTGACGCCGAAAAATACACTAGCGGAATGAGCTTTGCCTTAATCATTGCTTTATCTTTCAAAGCAATTTGGCAAATCTCATCCACTAGTGTGCTCGCCTAGAAGTTCAGTAAGATGCAAAGGCGATGCACGTGATGGCTAAAAGTGCGAAAAAGGGACGCAGAGACGCGGAGGACGCAGAGGACG
>JAFUOX010000060.1 GCA_017481725.1 Kiritimatiellia bacterium
GTAGCTCAGCTGGATAGAGCAACAGCCTTCTAAGCTGTGGGTCAGAGGTTCGAATCCTCTCGAGATCGCCAATAAAAAAGAAGTCCTATGCCATATAGGGCTTCTTTTTTATTTTGTGATATCTGGATTAGAACCTCTGAGGCAGAGGTTCGACTACCAGCAATAGGCGAGACGCGGGTATCGCCGATTTTGCGATTCATCGCAAAAATTGCGCCTGTGCAACTCAAGCCCTTAGGCGCAGAGTAATCCTCTCGCTTCTATTTCTTTGAGAAGTCCTATGCCATATAGGGCTTCTTTTTTATTTTGTGATATCTGGATTAGAAGTTTTAACCTAAAATTAAATTATAAAATTTATACTGTCATTAATATTGAAGTATTTTAAATTTTACAGGATGAAAAAAATGGAAAAATCTACTGTTATTGGTATTGTTGGTGGTATTGCTGCTGTTGGTTTTGGTATGGCCTTAAAAGGTGCTGACCCTCATGCTCTTATTAACCCTGCTGCATTTCTAATTATTTTTGCAGGAACTGCTGCCGCTATTTTTAACGCATTTCCTATGCGTGATTTAAAAAGAGTACCCAAACTATTTAAATTGCTATTTTCAGGACAAAACTTACCTAAAAAACAAGAAATTCTTGAGCTTTTTGTTTCTGTTGCCAAGTCAGCAAAACAAGAAGGTGTTATGGCAATTGAAAAGCGAGCCAATGAAGTTGATGATCCATTTATCCGTTCAGCCATGACAATGGTTGCCGATGGCTTTAATGGAGAATTTATCTATAATGTTATCGATTCTGAAATCAAACAAATGGAAGAACGCCATCGCTCAGATGCTCAAGTTTTTGCTCAATGCGGAATGTATGCTCCAACTTTGGGTGTGCTCGGTGCGGTTATCGGTTTGATTGCAGCTTTAGGCAATTTAAGTGATATTGATCAATTAGGACATTCTATTGCCGCCGCCTTCGTTGCAACTCTTCTTGGTATTTTTACTGGTTATGTTTGTTGGCACCCATTTGCTAACAAGTTAAAGCAGATGAATGCCGAAGAAGTCGAAATCAAACGTATGGTACTTGAAGGAGCCTTAGCTCTTCAAGAAGGAGCATCTTCAATTGCCATTGAATCTCGTCTACAAGCATATATTCCTTTAGCTGAACGCAAATCATTGCGTGATGCTTAAAAGAGGCTAACACTAAAAAAGGATTTTGACATGGTAAAGAAAAAGCCTTCTCATCCCCCTCACGAAGAACACGCTGACGAAACTTGGCTTGTCCCCTATTCTGACTTGCTAACCCTGCTTTTAGCTTTGTTTATTGTATTATTTGCATCATCAAGCTTAGACAAAGACAAAGCAGCGCAGATTCAATATGCTTTAGCAGCCGCATTTGGTAGTGGTGTAACCGAAGATACTGAGGGTAATATCATCAACTTTATGAATGATGCTAGAGACTTAAACCTTGAAGATGAAGGAGTCATAATTTCGTCAGACGCTAATGGCGCCACCTTAGAAATGACATCTATTAACTTGTTTGATAAAGGTTCTGTTATTCTAAAAGCAGAAGCCATTCCAGTAATCAAAAAAATATCATACCTCCTAAATTCCAACAAATATAAAAAATATCGTATTGTTGTTGAAGGTCACACAGACGACACCAATGAATCTGAAACTTTACCATCTAACTGGGAACTTTCTGGTGCTCGAGCAGGTGCGGTTACCAGAGAAATGATATCAAATTCTATGGATGTCAATCGCTTCAAGGCTGTTGGTCTTGCTGAAATATCTCCAGCCTACCCCAATAAAAACCCCTATGGTGAACCGATTCCAGAAAATCGCTTAAAAAATCGCCGTGTTATGATTCGTATTGAATTTTAATCAAGGAATAAAATATGAAAACAGGTATTTGTTTGCATAATGCAACTGTCCTAACAGGATATTCAATTATGCATAATTGTGCTGTATATATTAAAAACTCGCAAATTGCTGATGTTTATAATGAACAACGTTTCAAACAAAAAGAATTTTCGCCCAAGGTAAAAATTATTGATGTAAATGGCAGTTATATAATGCCTGGATTTATCGATACTCATATCCATGGCATTGGCGGAAAAGGTGCTGATGATGCTGATTACAAATCGATTCTCCATATGTCTGAAGTTCTTCCTCAATATGGTGTAACCTCGTTCATTCCAACTTGCTGTACTGCAGCAGAAGAAGAACTAACAAAGAAAATCAAAGCAATAGTCAAAGCCTGTGGCAAAGAAAAAGGTGCTAACATTCTAGGTATTCATCTAGAAGGACCTTTTTTATCCCCCGAGCGTATTGGAGCACAATCAGCTCAAGGTATAAGCCCTGTTGATATAGGACTTATGAAACGCTTGTTTAAGGCTTGCAAAGAAAAGCTGATAAATATGACTGTAGCACCAGAATTAAAAGGCATGAGAGAACTGGCTCTTTATTGCAATGAAAAAGGCATCGTCTTGCAAGCAGGACACACCAACGCAACCTACGAACAAATGCTTGAAGGAATGCAAGCGAACATCATGCATGTAACGCATCTGTTTAACGCAATGCGCCCTATGCACCATCGTGAACCAGGAGTTGTGGGTGCTGTACTTATTCACCCAGAAATATCTTGCGAAATTATTGGTGATGGCGTACACATCAATCCAAATTTGATAAATTTACTCCTAAAGAGCAAACCATTAAGCCAAATTGTTTTGATAACAGATGCACTTTATCCAGCAAAAACAGACATATCTCAATCAAAAGAGTTATATTTAGATAAATGTTTTTATCGCAAAGAAGACAACGTGATGAATGGCTCTGCTATATCAATGCTTGATGGTTTTCGCAATTTAATAAGCTGGGGGGTTCCAATTGAAAAAGCTGTACGCATGGCATCAACCAATCCAGCTCAAATAATGAAGCAAAAAAACAAAGGACTTTTGCTACCAGGATATGATGCTGATGTAATTGTTCTTGATAAAGATCTAAATTTAACTCACACCATAATTAATGGACAATTTGTAAAAGTAAAAGAATAATGCGTGTAATTATAAAAGACAATGCTGTTGATATCTCTACTTGGTTTGCTGGTTACATTGAATACAGTA